>DASTJG010000374.1:0-6952 GCA_035716785.1 Anaerolineales bacterium | reverse complement strand
GGTTCTCATTCAGACGGTCGATGTGCAAGCCGTCCCGGCAGCCACCGGTTACTTTGTCATAGACCGATACACCCAGAGCATTGCGACCGAGGAACCATTCGAATGCTTTCACCGCGTGGCTGTACCATGTGAGATCCTTTGTCACTCGATAAGCATCCAGACAGGCTGATACAAGAGAATACACTTCTACCGGCTGCTGATCAAAATAGGATACAGGTCCGCCTTTCTGATAAAAACCCTGATTACCGATCGGCATGATCCAGCCCTGGTCCGATTGTTGGATCTCCACGAGCCAGGTCAGGGACTCGAGCCCAATGGCGGTTGCTTCCTGATCGTTGTTTGATTGTCCGTACCGCAGAAGTGTCTGAGACAGAGCCGGGTTACAGTACGTGGCGCTATCTTCGAACCAGGGCCAGTCTTTGGTCCGATTGTCGTGATAGAGTTGGATGAGCCTCTGTACCAGCGTGTACTGCACAGATAAGACGGCGCGATCTCCGGGATAGCGCCTGAGATAACGATGGATACCCAGGAGCGAGAAAGCCCAGGCGCGTGGACTAATAAAATCCATGGCCGTTGGTACGGCAGCTTCAAATAATTTGCCTGCCATCCCCTGGATGCCCTCGCGTTTGGAACGGGCCAGTACAGTTCCCAGGGACCAAAGCGCCCTGCCGTGACTGTCTTCCGATCCTACTTCCTCCAGCCAGCGCCGGTCATAGCTCATGAAATTACGGAAGCGCTTCTCCTCCGGGTTGAAGGCGTGCCACAGGAATGCCAGATAACGATGAGCAAACTCCTGAACACGTGCTAATGCCGGTTGAGCCGCTTCGCTCTTCGAAAGGCTACTTAGATCCTCCAGCTGAACGGAGACAATCAACGCCCGGGCATTGTCATCGGTGGTATAGCCTTCCTCGTAGTTTGGCACGCTGAACACGGCGTGTTGAAATAACCCGGTGCTATCCGTCAGCCGTTCGATGTGATCGAGTTTCAACTCGGGCGTTTCTTCTGCCTGTTCCTCCGGGAAGTTATCCGCCGTGATCAGGTAGTGGTCAGTAAAGTGCTGACGTCGGGCGCGATCGAAGCTCTCATAATAGCGCGCGGCGACCGCGGGCCAGATCATGTGCCTGCCGTACAGGTAAGCGCGTTTGCGCATGGCATCCGCCTCGGCTTCATTTTCCAATAAATACAAAATCTTTTCGGAAATCGCTTTTGAATCCCGGAAGGGGACGAGGATACCGCGTCCATCTGCCAGGAGTTCCTTGGCGTACCGATACGGTGTGGCAATGACAGCTTTCCCGGCGCCCACGGTATATGCCAGCGTGCCTGAGACCACCTGTTCCGGATCGAGATATGGGGTAATGTAAATATCTGCCGCGCCGATAAATTCCTTTAGATCCTTCAGATCTACAAACTGGTCTTTGAACATCACATTCTTTTCTACTCCAAGTTCACGAGCACGTTTTTGCAGGCTTTCCCGGTATGATTCGCCTTCCGTGGCTTTGACATGCGGATGCGTCGCTCCCAGGATCAAATACATTAAATCAGGATAATGTTCCACCACGAATGGCAGCGCTTCAATGACATATTCAAGGCCCTTGTTGCGGGAGAGCAAACCGAACGTCATCAAGACGAGGCTTCCCTCGGCGCCGAATTTGTCTTTGTGAAAGCCCGGGTCTACAAAAGGAACATCGTGAATCCCGTGCGGGATGAAGTCGATCTTGTGTTCCGGGACGCCATAGATATTTTGCATGTCCTTCTTTGAATGTTCACTCATCACCACCAGGCGGTTCGAAAGTCTGGCCACCTCACGCAATACTTCACGCTGTTCCGGGTCTGGCTTTTGGAGGACGGTATGCAATGTGGTCACGACCGGGGCATTCACATTGCGCAAAAGGGTCAGGATGTTCTTGCCCACTGTTCCTCCAAAAATCCCAAACTCATGCTGCAGGTTGATGGCGTCCACAGTTTGTTGATTCAAGAAATTCGCAGCGCGTTCATAATCGAACAGCTTGTCCTCGCGCAGCTCATAGCGGACCTGTTCCGAATAGGAATAACTTTCCAGCCTGTCATTCATGGCCAGAACCATGTTTTGAACTTCCGGGAACTGTTCTGAGAAAGATTCAGACAGGTCGGTTGTAAAAGTGGCAATCCCACACTGCCGCGGCAGGTAGTTACCGATAAAAGCAACCCGTTTCAGGTCCGGGACTACATTCATTTCCATAGGTCTATTCTCCAGAAATTGGCAATATTTCGCTGACAATATAAAATTCATTCGTAAATAAAACTGTTCGTTTGCCTGGTTTCCCCATCTCTTCGAGGGACCAAAAACTTGTTGTTAGTATAAGGAACTGGTTTTTTTTGTGCAATCAGGGTTTACCCTAGCCATAGTTAAATATCCCCTTTATGAACCGTCTGTTTTCTTAAGCCAACATTAATTTACCACTCACAACCCGGCGTTGTGCTGATATTTGCGGACTTTCCCACCCGCTTGTACATGGTTACATTCGTGAATGGCTCCCCCAGAATGCCATCGTGGATGGCCCACGATCGAAGACGGATGCTGTTCGCAGCCTGTGGGGACCGGAATGGATTGGAGTCGTCCAGCTTTTGACGCAGTTCGCCTCCCTCCTGGAACCCGGCGTGGATCGCCTCCATTCGGCGTTTCCCCATCTGATAGGCATACCCATACCGCTCGAAGATGACCGCGTTGTGATAATACAGCGGCTCGACGAAATACATGTCGTGCCCCAAACTGGTGATGAATTCTTCGAAACTTGCTGTGGCGGATTGCAACAAACGCAATCCGCGCCGTACCTGTCCCGGCGCAAGCCTGGCTTCCTTGGCGGCTTGCTCTGCTTCGATATTCCGTTTGAGCGTGCCAAAGCGAGTTGATGAGCCGTCTGGCATTTTATCGACATCGAAGCGCGGCGCGTTGGGATCATTGAGAATATAAAGTAATATGTGGATCTGTCCGTTGAGAGTATCCGTGAGATGGGCATAGAGGAGAGCATCCGGAAAACCCACCTGGTGGTAAAGCCGCATTTCTACATCGCTTGAACCGGGGGCGAACCGGAACTGCAATAGATCCTTGTTATGTGCCGGGTCTTGCAGATTGAATCTTTCGATCAGTTCTCTGGGAATGTAGCGTGCGTAGATTGCCCGTTTTTCAGCCTCAGGGAGTTTATTGATGCCGCCGATGGTTGATGGGTTCATAGTTTTGTTGAGTAGTCTATGGTTTTGTGAATTCCGGTTATTAAACTACCTAACTCTTGATTCGCGCTCTGCACTGCGAGCCTCATCGCGTTTCGCGATCGTGGCACGTTTGTCGTACGCCTTCTTGCCTTTTGCCAGAGCGATCTCGATCTTGGCGCGTCCATCTTTGAGATAGACTCGTGTAGGGACAACCGTCATGCCTTTCATGCGGACACTGTTCCATAGCTCACGGATCTGTTTTTTATGCAGGAGCAGGCGGCGTCTGCGGCGCGGCTCGTGGTTGAAGCGATTGGCCTGCTCGTAGGGGGCGATATGTGCTTCCACCAGCCAGGCCTGCGTGCCGTTCTCGATATCCACAAAGGATTCCTGAATGCTCATCTGTCCCGCGCGGATCGATTTGATCTCGCTCCCCTGCAATACGAGACCTGCCTCGAACCTCTCCAGCAGAAAATACTCAAAACTGGCCTTGCGGTTGGTCGCTACAACTTTGACGTTTTCAGCCATATAAATTCATTTTACCGCACTCTGGAGTGCAACCCTTAGCCCCATTTCAGAATAAAGCCGCCTGCCAGAAAACGCAAAATGCCAAACAATACCAGCGCACCGGACAGTCCAATCAAATCTGCAATCATGGGTCCGCCCAGGGAGCCGATCAGTACAGCTGCGTTGAGGATGATCGTATACCACGCCAAATGCGAGGGCCGGTCATGGGCAGGGATGCATTCGAGCATGTAGTTTGCATAGGAGCCGGCGACGAAGGCGAAGAAAAGCCCTCCCATGAGGGAAACACCATAGAAATGTGGAGCATTCGTTGACATGGCTAGCAGGATCGGATAGAGTCCCAGCCCGGCCACGCTCCAGCCGGTAAGATTTTTATTCCCAAACGATTGGGCCAGTTTTCGGATCTGGGTCGAGCCGAGCAAAACAGTAAGATAAAAGAGAGCCGTACCAATCCCGATGTTGTCATCATTGAGCTGGAGCACGCGTACGTTGTAGATGGGAAAGAGGGGGACTGCCAGATATTGCGTAAAGTGAAAGGCAAACAGAGCCAGCAAAACGCTTCGGAATGGAGTTCCCCAGATGTCCATGCGCAGACTGGAGAAAAGGTTGCGGGGAGACAATGCTTTTTGGCCGGGATCCGCGCGCGGCTGAGGAAGAGGGACCGACGTCAGAGAATCTGTTTGAACAGGTTTGACAAAGTACAAGTGGAAGCTGCTCATCGCCGCGCCGAGCGCCCCAATCGCAAAGACGATTTGATACCCATTTGGAAAGGGAATCTTATCCAGAATATATCCGCTCAGCAGTGAAGTCAACATGAAAGTGATCGCGAGCATGACGTTGCGCATGCCTGCCACGTGGGCACGATATTCATTTGGAACGGCTTCGGCAAAGAGGGCATTGAAGCCAACACCGATGGGCGTGAGCGGAACGGCCATCAGGAAGGTGATGAGGAGGATGGCGAGGATCTGTCCCTGTTCGTTCAAGAGCTGGGGCAGAAAAATAAAGGGAAGGTAGCCAATGCGATAGAAAACGGCTGCCCAAAAGACGGCGCGCCCGGTATGTCGTGTTTCCAGCCAGCGCCCTGCGGGGATGGCAAGGAAAAGATTAACAGCCGCAGATATAGCACCAAGCAAGCCGATTTGAAATCCGGTTGCGCCGATGCGCGCGGCGTAGATAGTGAGAAAACTGATGGCTGATCCGCTGAGCACCCCGTACCAGCCAATGTCGAAGTACAGGTGCAGGAAATTGGAACGATATTCTCGTGGGACTGTGGTTTGATGAAAGAGTTTTGTGAGCATGGCGAAGGCGATTATATTCCCAATTGGGACAAGTCTCATTTAATGGTTTTGTTATGTTGGGAATGCAATCCTTCCACTGGAAACGCCTCAATGAACTCTTTTAACCTGTCAGACCTGCACTTCATTGGGTACAGTGCAGGTCTGACAGAAAATCATTTTGATATCGTCAGGTCTGGTTATGAGATGTGCGTGAGGCTGCAGATCTGCCGGAAGTGATAACCGTAGATGGCAAAGGTGATCGCCATGGGGAACAGCCTGGGCTTCCGGAAAAGGGTCCAGAAGAATAGTTTCCAATAATAGACCCGGCCCTTGTCCAGAATACCGAGACGGATGATCGAACGCGGCAAGGCCAGCAAATACTGAAAGTCGATTGGAGCTTTGAGCCTGGGAGGCTTGAATTCCTTCAGGAAGGTTTTGACGCGCGCGTAGTAATTCTTGGGTGCGTACAGGGTGTTGATGACGGTCTTGTATCCTTTGTGCAGGACATCAATGTTCATTTTGGGAATGATGTTGGTTGTGCCATCGACGTTGTCACCTGACATGAATCCCAGCAGGCGGCCCTCCTGTTTCAAGCGTTCATACAGGCGGGTGCCGATGGGTGCCTGCAACAGACCGACCATTGCAGTGACAATGCCGCTTTTCTGGATGAAATCGATCTGGCACTGGAAGATCGAAGGCGTGTCGCTGTCGAAGCCGATGATGAAGCCGCCCTGGACCTGCATGCCGCTGCGCTGGATGCGCTTGATATCCTCGAGCAGATCGCGGTGCCGGTTCTGTTTCTTGTTGCATTCGGTCAGGCTGTCCTCATCCGGCGTTTCGACACCGATAAAGACTGTGTCAAAACCGGCCTCAGACATGAGCTTCATCAAATCCTCGTCATCAGCCAGGTTGATCGAAACTTCCGTGCCGAAGCCCATGCCGAATTTCCCTTTGCGCCATTCGATCAGTGCCGGCAATAATTCGCTTTTGAGATGCTTTTTGTTTCCGATCAGATTGTCGTCCACGAAGAAAACAGCTCCACGCCAGCCGAGTTTGTATAGCCCGTCCAGCTCACGCAGGATTTGTTCGGCCGTCTTGACGCGCGGACGGTGTCCCAGCAGGGCGGTGATGTTGCAGAAATCGCAGTCGAACGGGCAGCCGCGCGAATACTGGATCGCCATCGAGGCATACCGTTTGAAATTTACCAGCTTCCAGAGCGGCGCCGGTGTTTGATGGATATCGGGGAATTCGCTGGAGGAGTAGACTCGTTGCGCGACGCCTTGCTCGATGTCTCGCAGGAATGGCGGGAGTGTTACTTCGGCTTCGTTCAGCACGAAATGGTCGACCAGATTGAAATCTTCATATTCTGTTGTGAACAGTGGCCCGCCTGCCACGATCTTCAAGCCATGAGCTTTGCAGCGCTCGATGACCTGGTGGGTGGATTTACGCTGAGCCGTCATCGCGCTGACGAAGACTACGTCTGCCCAGGCCAGATCCTGCTCTGTCAACTTTTGAACATTCAAGTCCACCAGCCGTTTCTCCCAGGCTGGAGGCAGCATGGCGGCCACAGTGAGCAAACCTAATGGCGGCGAGGAAGCTCTCTTGCGGACGAATTTCAAAGCATGTTTGAAGCTCCAGAACGTATCTGGAAATTCGGGATAAATCAAAAGCACCTTCATTGGGTCCCTCCCATGGAAGTAAAGTATGTTCGTCGAACAAGAGACGATGTAAAACTGATTCAGTATAGTCCTGTCCGGCAAGTGTTCTGTCAATGCTGATAGTAACGCTAATCAGGATTTTCAACCTAACCAAACGCTAACAGCCCGCTACCAGCTTGTTGTTCATTCGATATCAGTTTTTCAGTCGAAAGTGAGAGATAAAAATTCACGCTTCGCTTGCTGCCGGTTGTTGCTTCCGCCGTGCGTTCATTTCTTTGATAGCGTGTAGCCACAAGGTTGTCCACG
>DASTJG010000373.1:0-13432 GCA_035716785.1 Anaerolineales bacterium | reverse complement strand
GAGAGAAGAATCCTCCGAGGTTTGATCCTCGGAGGATTTCGTTTAATGGACTTCTTTAATAATTGGCAATCATAATGTCAATAGAGAGGAATCCTCGCCCCGTTTATTTTGGATGCTTCCTCTGAGAAGAGATAGATCATTGCAGCAACGATTTCATCCGGTGTCGTGCCGGTGCCTTTGTTTTCCACATCGATGGCGCGGACCTGGATGATATTGGCTGTCACACCTTTCTCCTTCAGCTCGGCTGCTAACGTCAGGACCAGATTCTCCTGCGCGGCTTTCGCGGCGGCATATGCCCCGGTCTTTCCCGGTGGATGGGGCACCGTGGAGGCAGAGACGACGATCACGCGTCCCCATCCGCTTTTGGAAAGGCGCGGGACAAAGGACTGAAACAAATGAAACGTCGTCCACACATGCTGGCTGAGCATGAGATCCAGGTCTTCCATGCTGGTTTCCACCAGAGTCTTTCCACCGACCCAGCCGCCGACAAGGTGGATGAGGGCGTGGACTCGGCCAAGTTTATCGGCAACCGCCTCCGCGATGGCGCGCAGCGCCTTGCCATCACGCAGATCAACGACCGAGGCAAAGAGACGCTCAGCCGGGAGATGCAATTCGCGGGTCAGGGCATCCAGTTTCGCCTGATCGTTGTCGAGCAGAACGAGAGAATACCCGTGCCCGGCAAAGGCATGCGCGGTCTTGTTTCCCAGTACGCCGGTTGCACCGGTGATGACAATCGTCCTGTTCATTTGTTTCTATAACAATGAAGCGGTAGGATTATTCAAATGCAGATCGATCATGTGACCGGACTTTGCCGCTTTCGTTTCCAGATAAAAACGATTGTGCTTGTTCGGCTCCATGATATGGGGAATACGCCCATCCACTTTGATACCATAGCGTGTCAGTTGATCGATCTTCTTCGGGTTATTCGTCATAAGTTGGACCGACTGGATCTGGAGTGCCATCAGCATGTGCGCAGCCACCGCATAATCGCGTTCATCGTCGCGAAAACCCAGCGCGAGATTCGCTTCCACCGTATCCAGTCCCTGATCCTGCAAACTATAAGCACGGATCTTGTTGATCAGCCCAATCCCGCGCCCCTCCTGGCGCAGATAAAGCACCACGCCGCGTTGCATCTGACTGATCTTTTTCAACGCGGCTTCCAACTGGTCCCGGCAATCACAGCGCAACGATCCCATCACATCACCGGTCAGACATTCGGAATGCAAACGCACGGGTACATTGGAAGCGCCGATCACATCGCCTTTGGTAATGGCAATATGTTCCTTGCCATCACGGTTATTTTCAAATGCCACGATATGGAATTGTCCAAAGCGGGTGGGCAATTCCGCCATCGCCACCACACGGACGCTCATCTCGTCCGTACTCAATTCCTCATATGGATGACCATCTTTCTGGTCAAGAAGTACATCGAATTTTTCATGCATCGTCGTTATCATAAGTAACTACCTCGTAAAATGATATTTTAGGTAAACGCCGCCGTCATCCCATTGCTCAACGTTAATCAACTTCGCCGGGATCGCTTCGTTTCTTTCCAGGCCCAAGCCTGCCGCCATTGTCGGGGCGGACGCGCCCCCGAAGATCATTGGCGCCACATAAACTGTGAGTTCATCCACCAGCCCGAGGCGCATCAACTCGAAATTGAGAGTGCCGCCTCCCTCCACCATCAGCTGATTGACGCCTATTTCCTTTAAAATAGCTAAAGCGCTCTGCAAATCCACCTGCTCTGCCTCAGTGGCATAGACATGTACCCGCCGCGCTTCCAGCAGGGCAAGTTGCTCTTTAGATGTTCGATGCGTGGTAAATATTACGATCTCGGCTGGCCCCGTGTTGAGAAAGTTCGACTCGGCTTTGAGGTTTGCTTCTGTCACGACCCCCACTTTGATCGGGTTTGGCGAAAGCCCGCGGGCAACTCGTTCGGCGCGCAACGCTTCCGATTTTACTGTCAGCTTTGGGTCTTCGCCAATCAGGGTTTTCCCGCCCACCATGATCGCATCCGCGCCGGCCCGCAACCGATCGACGCGTTCCTTGTCACGCGGCGAGGAGATCGCTGCCCCTCTGCGTTCGAAGGTATCGATTTTGCCATCTGCCGTCATCGCAACATTGATAAAAACAAACGGGCGATTCATAATACAATTGTAGTGCATACGTTGTAAAAAATGACGGACTTTTTGCACAGGTGGACAACAGCTTCGCTGTGAGGAGATTTTATGCGCCAATCCATGTTAACCGATGAACAGGCCCGGTTCCTGCGTGAGGAAAAGGAAGTACTGGCAGAGATCCGGCTCGCGCTGGCAGACGTTGATCTGCCTGCCGATGCGCTGACGACGTTACAGGATGCCATCCTGCAACTGGATGAGTTGTTTTTGGTCGTTGTCGTCGGGGAATTCAACGCGGGCAAAAGCGCGCTCGTCAATGCCCTGCTGGGGGAAAAGGTTCTGCTCGAAGGCGCGACTCCCACCACCTCACGCGTGACACTGGTCAAATGGGGTGAACAGATCGCCGAACATGCTGTGGATGAGAACTTTGCCATCTATACCTATCCATTACCTCTGCTCAAGGAATTGAACATCGTCGACACGCCGGGGACCAATGCGGTCATCCGCCACCACGAACGCCTCACGAATGAGTTCGTGCCGCGCAGCGATCTGGTCCTGTTCACCACCTCTGCCGACCATCCTCTGACGGAAAGCGAACGCCAATTTCTGGAGCGGATCCTGGCCTGGGGTAAGAAGATCGTTTTCGCGCTCAACAAAGCAGACATCATCGAAAGCGACGCGGCCCTGGAGGAAGTGCGCTCCTTTGTCCTCAAACATGCCACACTGATCTTGAAGGATACCCCCGAGTTCTTTCCGGTTTCGGCGCGTCTGGCGCAGCGCGCCCTCTCCGCGCCTGACCCTGAGGAACGTCAGCGCTTATGGGTTGCCAGCGGATTGGATGCCCTGGAGAAATATATCAACTCTACACTGGACGATGCCACCCGACTGCAATTGAAGTTCAACAATCCTCTGGGCGTGGCAGATCATCTGGTCGCTCAGGCTGCGAATGTTAACCAGGCACAGTCGGAAGATTTGAAAGAGGATTTGCAGACGGCTGCATCTCTGGAATCCACAGTCCTGGACTATGAGCGCGATCTGCAAAACGAACTGAAGCCGCGCCTGGCAGAGGTGGAAAACATCCTGCACAGGCTCGAGCAACGCGGCCTCGACTTTTTCGACACGACCATGCGCCTGACCAACATCCAGGAGCTGGTGCGCGGCGACAAGGTCCGGGCGGAATTCGAGAAGCGCGTGCTGGCGGATGTGCCGAAACAGATCGAAGAGCAGGTGCAGCGTCTGATCGACTGGCTGGTGCAAAAGGACCTGCAGGAATGGCAGCGAGTAATGACGTACGTGCAGCGGCGCAAGGCGCTTCATGCCGAGCACATCGTCGGCGAAGGGATCGAGCCACGCGAAATGCGCCGCCGTGAACTGATCGACAGCATGGGAAAGACTGTCCAGCGTATTATCGAGACGTACGACAGTGACAAGGAAGCAAAAGCATTGGCGACGCATGTCGAAAACGCTGTAGCACAGACAGCCTTGCTGGAGGTGGGCGCGGTGGGGCTGGGGACACTGGTCACTGTGGCAGTCTTATCGTCCAGCCTGGATATTACCGGCACGGTCGCGGCAGGGATGCTGGCGATCCTGGGTTTTTTTGTCATCCCTTATAGACGTAAGCAGGCCAAAGACAATTTCAAAAAGAAGATGGTGGATCTGCGAACCAATCTGCTCGAGACTCTGACAACCTCATTCACGAGTGAGACGCAGCATGCCGTTACCCGCCTGAAAGACGGGATCACGCCGTATATCCGCTATGTCCATGCCGAGCATGAGCGGATCGAGAAGAACGAAATCCTGTTTGCTAAACTGCGGCAAAGGCTTTCTGCTCTGCGCGCACGCAGTCAGGCGGTAGTTGGAGGAAAATAAGGATGATTTCTAGCTCAAAATAAAGTTCAAGAGGCGCAGGTTCACTTCATCTGCCTCTTCGTGCTGCACCCAGTGCGTGGCATCTGGAAAAAAGATCAGGTTGCCTTCCTCGCAATGATCCAGGCTGGGCCGGGCCATGCGGTAGCTGAGGGCAAAGTCTTTCACTCCCCATAGTATCAGAGTTGGGATGCGCACCTGCATCTCATTCGTAATCTGCGGTTGATAGCGTGCCGCGGCGCGATACCAGTTGAGCATGGCAGTCATCGCACCGGGCTGCGACCATGCTTCTTTATATTTTTTGATATCCTCATCTGTAAACGCGTTTCCTCTTGCACTCCTGCGCAGGCTGATGGATGCGCCACTCCAATTGAACAGGCGTAGGCTTAGTTCAGGCAGCCATGGCAGTTGAAAGAAAAGCGCATACAGGGAACGGGCCATCTGTTCGGGGTCCCGCAGCAGAAACCGTTTCATCACAGCAGGGTGCGGCACATTGAGAATCCCCAGACGATGCAACCGCTCAGGATGTTGAATCGCCAGCATCCAGCTGACCAGCGCGCCCCAATCATGCCCGACCAAATTTACCTTTTCATAATCGAGCGCGTCGATGAGACCAACAATATCATCGACCAGATGGTCGACACAATAGGATTTGATCCCTTTGGGTTTGTCGCTCAGGTTGTAACCGCGCTGATCGGGGACAATGACGCGACAACCGGCCTTTGCAAGGGCCGGGATCTGTTTTCTCCATCCATACCAAAATTCAGGAAAGCCATGTAAGAGTACGACAGGAGTTCCGCTTTTGGGTCCCGCCTGAACGATATGCAGCCGGATACCATTGGTTTTTATCGTACTGTGTTCCAAGTCCATAAAAACTAGTTCTCTCTCCGCTCAAATACGCTGCGTATTGTATCAGACAAGAGTCCCGGATATCCCCACGATTGCCCTGCGAGTTCTCTGAGCGGTGGAGTCAAAACCATTCCGATCTCATAAGAATACTGAGAAACTCTAATTTTAATCTTGACAATTTAGAACATATGTTCTAAATTATAAGTGGTGATCCTGTAGACTAGTATTTTGGAGAAACGATATGTTAAATGAAAATGTTCTCTACCGGGGCAATGTTCAAATCCATTTGCAGGGACCACGCGCCCTGCTCCCCATCGAATCACACAACAAAGATCAGGTCACATACTTCATCGGTTCCAAAAAATCCAAGCTCCTGATCCGGGACTTCCGTGAAGAAGCCATTCAGGCCGTACAGCGCAACCCGGCAGGCGTCGAAGGCATGGACTTCACGACAGCCTTCAACCAGCCTGCGTATGCCGAGGTGGCGATGGATGTTCTCGGCGAGGAGCCGGAAAACGTCGAGATCCATCTGCGTCCCGCCAAGGAAGATGAAGATATCCCTGTCTTATGGCTGGGCGTGAAGAACGACATGTTGATGCCCATGCTGGATATCGAGTGGGAGATCATGCGGCCGATCAGCGCGAAGAAGATCGCCTTCACCGCGATGGTGAGGTTCGACAAAAGGGAAACGGCTGCCTGAGTTCAAAATACTTTCAGCCGCGAATGAACACGAATTTCGCGGCTGAAAGCTAATAACTCCCTCTAAAATACGCTGCGATCAAATCGGAGATATCCGCGGTGGTGTGTTGACGCGCCACAGCAAAGAAGTCGTAGGAGGTAGCGCGACTGCGTCCATAACGCGTGGTGTAATCCTGCAGAAAGGCGTAGAAGGCGTCGTCGCCCATGCGATAGTTCAGGGCTTCCATGAAGTTCGCACCGTTGAGATACGCAGCGTTGACGTAGGAACGGAATGTTGGATGTTCGTAGATGTTTGAGTCCACATAACCTGAAGGACCGAAGTAATTTACGCGGAAATTCCACCACCAGTCCAGCGAGTTGGGGTAAATAAATTTGTAAAAGATCGCTTCACTATAAATACACATGGCTTCATCCAGCCAGGGCTCCATGGCCTGATCACTGCCTACCAGCCCGAACCACCACTGGTGTGCGATCTCATGCACGCCGATCGCCACGAGGTTGCTGCGGGCCGAGCCGTCATATTGGTTGTAGAACTGGGTCGCCAGGAACACCAGCCCATCATATTCCTGTCCGTCGTTCAAGTCTGCCTGCACAATGCTCAGGCTCCCATACGGATAGGGACCGAACTTCGCCTCATAGATCCCTACCGAGCGGACAGCCGCGTTGAGAACTGCCGCGCCCTGTGTCTCATAACCAGGAAAATAATAAGATCGGATTTGCGCCGCGCCGGAGGTGGCATCGTAGTAGAGAAGTTGATCACTGGCGGAGAAGGCAAACGTGCGCGCGCCGGTCAGACGGTAACGCGTCCATTCGCCGTTCGGCTCGGAGTCGGCCAGCCCGCTCGCCGCGATAACCACATCCGTCGTGGTGGTCTTGATGTTCACCTCAAAGTCTGCCGCGTCGTAGACAAGATGCTCGCCCAGCGCCCCCGGTTCGTGCAGAATCCAGCCGTTGCTGTAGGGAACGACAAACGGATACCAGTCCGTGAGGTTGACCTGATCGACATCGTAACCATAGGGATGTTCTTTGATCTTGGACGGGAGGTCAATGCGGAAGCGCATGGTCAGTGTGACCTGTGCACCGGGCGCGAGGGATTGAGGCAGGGGGACGGTAAGCTGCTGCCCGCTCAGATCGTACGTCAGCGCGGTGCCGTTGAGCATGATGTTCTCGAGCGTAAAGCCGCCCCGCAGATTCGGCTCGACTGCCAGTACCAGTTCCCCAAGCGCGACCCCGGTCTGGTTTGTGTAGCGGATGGTTTCATCTACGGCCAATTGATGACCAGCATAATCCAGCAGAGCATGTAAAGTGTATTGTGTCCGTGCTGAAGGTGGAGCAGAGGTTTGCGGGGGAAGCGATGTGGCGGTGAACGCCAGCGTAGGGAGAGGCGTATTGGTCGACGGGAGCGGCGTGAAACTGGGGATCAGGGTCGTGGCTTCAGAAGGGAAAACCCCGGAGGGCTGGAACGGCGTGGAGGTCGGTGAAGCGTTCGGGGGCACGGTGACCATCACCAGCGTCGGCGCCGAAGCGGTCGTCACTGTGGGAAGCGAGCAGGATGTGGATATCAGGATCAGAAGGACAAGTGCCAGGCGAAGAGAATTTTTCATAAAATGTTTTCCGTCACACCTGCACCGAACCGCAGGTGCGGTGTTGCGAGGATGGTCGAGTAGCGAAGCGTATCGAGACCGACGAAGCAATCCCCTTTGCCGTAACTGAGATTGCTTCGGGCAGGCAAGCACTGCCCTCGCAATGACGATATCCTAATATGTATTCTTGAAATATTTGACCATCAAATCGGTAATATCCGCGGCCGTGTTTTGATGGAACACGCGAAAAAAATCCGTGCCAGTGGCACGCTTGCCCGCGGACTGAGTGTAATAATCCCTGAGGAATGCAAAGAAGATCTCATCGCCGACACGTTTGCGCAGGTCTTCGAAGAAGCGCGCCCCGGTCAGGTAAACCTTGTCCCAGTATGGACGCTGCCCACCGCCATCGTAGATTGGGATATCCACATAGCCAGCCTGCAAAAACTCGAAATAGCGGTAACTCCACCACCAATCCACAAGGTCGGGATGGATCGTTTCATAATAAACGTGTTCGCTGTAGGTGGAGAGGGCTTCGTCGAGCCAGGGTTCAAGCGCCTGATCGTTTGCCACCGCGTCAAACCACCATTGATGAGCAGTCTCGTGCGCGGCAATGATCACGAGATAATTCTTCGGCGTGCCATCATATAAATTGAAATAATCGCGGCTGATGAAATAAAGTCCCGAGTATTCCATCCCATCGTTGAAATCACCCTGCACCGCGGTCATCGTTTTATGGCGATAGGGACCAAATACCTGGCTATACGTCTGGATCGCTTCCACCGTCGTTTGCAGCATAGCTTCACCGGGCGCGTCATAAATTCCAAAGTAATAACTATAGACGGTGACATCGCCGATCGTCTGCTGAGCAACTTTGAAATGGTCGCTCATCGAGAGGGCAAACGTCCGCCCCTGCTCGAGCACAAAATGGCGACTCACGATCCCTAAAGGCGTCGGTGGAACATCAGTGCCAGGCGGATCTCCGGTTGACTGCCTTGGAGGCGGGTTGAGCTCCAGGCCGGAGGATGCGACCAGCGGATTTGCTCCATCGATGAACGTGACCGTAACATCGAAGTCTGCCGGGTCATAAACCAGATGCTCGCCGTAAAACCAGGGATTATGCAACACCCAACCCTGCCCGGGAATATACGGAACAATAAACGGATACCAGTCCACGAAATTCACCTGCTTGTCTGAGTACCCGTAGATCTGCGGGCGGATGTCGTTGGATGCGTTGACGTATGCCTGCATCTGCGGAAGGATGAGTCCATAATTGATCTCAATGGTCAAAGTCGCACTGGGCGGCAGAGGCTCAGGCAACTGGACTTCCAGGCGTTGGTTCATGTTTTCGAGTGTATAGCTCGTCACCGGCTGTCCAGCGATCGAAATCGACTTGAGGCTGAACCCGCCGCTCCATAAGTTAGGTTCTACCGCCAGGACAAGATTATTGAGAGTTTCCCCTGTCCAGTTGGGATAGACAATCGTTTCGTTCACGTCGGCAGCTTTGGCGGAATAGTTCAAATCCATTTTTAGTGTATATCGTGGACGCTCCGACGCCGGTTGCACTGTGGCAGGAGCAGTTGGCGTATCAGTGGGAAGCGAGGCGTCCGCGGTGGGCGTGCCGGTTGCTGGCGGGGGCGGAGTTGCTGTGAGAATGAACGGAGGAGTGGGAGACTGCGAACAGGAGGTAATGAGTAAAAGAAAAAAGAAAGAGGAAAGAATGCGAGATGTGATGTGTTTAGGCATGGCAGGTATTTTAACCGAAATGAGTGTGCACAAGTTTTGCCGACCGGCAAGCGTCCTATATTCCCCTCTTAACGACAAAAACTCTCATTGAGTTCCTGCACCTCAAAGTCCAAATGATTGACAGCATATCGACAGATGACTATACTCAAGTTGTTGCTGTGCAGGTCAGTTTCTGCACATAAGCTACATCAATCATTCCTATCAAGGAGGGACATAACATGAAACTCGTTCCATTTTTGCTTATTCTCGTTTTGATCATCTCAATCTGGCTATTACCGTCTGCTACACCCGCACTGGGGATTGCCCTGATCGTGATCAGTCTTGCCATGGCCGTGTTTTCGATCCTCATGAAACACAGAATGGACTATCTCCAGGGCAGGCTCACACTCACGGCATTCATGCGCAGCACCTTCCTGGACCTGTTTGGCATCCTGCTGGCAATGGCTCTGGCAGTCTTGCTGGGCAATTACATCGCGGGGATAGTTACCCGGCCGATCAGCAACGCCTCGACAAGACTTGTCGCAGGGATCCTCGTTGCTCTGCTGGTGGGATTGGGCGTAGGGCTCTCTGTAAACTGGACCTGGGGACGCCTGGCAAAAACGTCCCCTGAAAGGTAATATCGTTTCTTGCGTTGTGGTTTACCAGTAATGGTGCACCTGCGGACGAACGAGCCGATCATAGAGGACGCGCACTTGTGTCATTGTTTCTTCTGAAAGAGGAGGCAGGTCGGCGGCTTTGACGTTCTCCTCCACCTGCGACGGTCGTTTCGCGCCCGGGATGGCACAGGTCACCGCGGGTGCCATCAGGATCCAGCGCAAAGCCATTTGTGTCATCGTCATGCCAGCCGGGACGAGCGGACGCAGTTCTTCCACTGCCTGTAAGCCGGTGTTGTAATCCAAACCGGAAAAAGTCTCGCCGCGGTCGAAGGATTCTCCGTGCCGGTTGAACTGGCGATGGTCATCTTTCTGAAAAGAAGTCTTTGCAGTCAGCTTGCCAGTCAGCATCCCGGATGAAAGAGGCACACGTGCCAGGATCCCCACCTTGCGACGCCGGGCTTCCCCAAAGAATAAGTCCAATGGGCGCTGACGGAATATATTGAAGATGATCTGCACCGTTTGCACGTTGGGGTATTCGATTGCCTTGAGCGCCTCTTCCACCTTTTCGACACTCACGCCATAGTAAAGCAACTTACCGTCTTTCACGAGCCCATCCAGGATGTCGAACACTTCAGGCATGTAATAGACTTCCGTTGGCGGGCAGTGCAATTGCAGCAGATCAATTGCTTCGACATCAAGGTTTTTGAGACTGCGTTCCACAAACGCGGTTAAGTTCTTTTTGTTGTATCCCGCGGCGACATGCGGATCGAGTCTGCGCCCGGCTTTGGTCGCGACATGGAAGGGTTCGCTGCGCTCTCGGCGAAGCCGACGGAGTCGGGCGAGCAGTTGTTCACTGTGACCATCGCCGTACCCGTCCGCGGTGTCAAAAAAATTCACGCCCAGATCAAGGGCGCGGTGCAAGGCTGCAAGCGACTCTTCATCTTTGACGTCTCCCCACGTCCCACCAATGGCCCACGCGCCAAAACTGATTGTGGAAACCTTCCAGCCTGTCCGTCCAAGTTCACGATATTGCATTTTGCCTCCTCGAAATCATTTCTATTCCCCATTTTATTCGTTATTTGTTGAATTGGGATTATTTTGGAAATGAGGCATGTCCAACATCGAAAGCACAATGTCATTCCCCGGAGGGGCACCAGGAGACTCTTCGCTATGCTCAGAGTGACATTCTGTGGGACGCCCTCAAAATTAAACACTTGCTTGAAGTATCACCCCTAAAAATCATTTGGAAGCCTCACCCGCCAATACGCGACATTTCCACCTTGGGCAAAGAGAGGGTATTTTCCGATCGAATTTCCGAATAGCGGTCATCGCGCTTTGCCCAAACGCGCCCGATCACCTCTGAAATTTCATCGTCCGTTGCGCCGCTGCGCAGCAATTCACGAAAATCATGTCCTTTGACCGCGAACAGACAGGTATACAGCTTGCCTTCTGCAGAGAGTCGGGCGCGGGTGCAGGTGCTGCAAAACGCCTGTGTAATCGAGCCGATCACACCGATCTCACCGTTCCCATCCTTGTAGTGCCAGCGTTCGGCCACTTCACCATGATAATTCGGGTCCGCTGGTTCCAGCGGCATTTCAGCGTTAATTCTTTTGATGATCTCAGCGGCCGGAACCACATCATCCATGCGCCAGCCATTAGTTTGACCGACATCCATGTATTCGATAAAGCGCAGGATGTAACCCTTCTCGCGGAAGAACCGGGCCATCGGCAGGATGCTGGAGTCGTTCAAGCCACGCTTGACAACCATGTTCACTTTGATGGGCCCCAGGCCAACTCTGGCGGCCGCGTCCATTCCTTCCAGCACGCGTACGACTGAGAAGTCTACATCGTTCATAGCTTTAAAGACATCGTCATCCAGTGAGTCCAGGCTCACGGTAACGCGCTTGAGGCCTGCCTCTTTTAGGAGGCGCGCCTGCCTGGGGAGCAGGGACCCGTTTGTCGTCAGGGTGAGATCAAGATCCGGGATCTGGGCGAGCATGCCAACGAGCAGGTGCAGATCGCGGCGAACGAGCGGCTCTCCACCGGTCAGGCGGATCTTGCGAACGCCGTGGTTAACGAAGAGCCGTGCCAGCCGCGTGATCTCCTCGAACGTCAAAATTTGATCGCGATGCAAAAATTGATACCCCGGCCCGAAGACCTCTTTGGGCATGCAGTAAACACACCGAAAGTTGCAACGATCAGTGACAGAAATTCGCAAGTCGCGCAAAGGGCGCTGAAGAGTATCTGTAAGAGTCATCTCTCAAATAAGCGTTTTTTTGACCTAAATATGGTTGATTATATCAATTCTATATGAATGTCAGATAAGCCTGTTGACTACACACTTCAGCCATGCTATCATGCTAACATTATTCCCTCGCATTTATTCAAGGAGTTTTTATTATGTTTAGTGTCGAATTTATTCTTCGTTTGATCGGCATGCTGGTGGTAGGGCTTTTAGGGTGGTCGTTCGGAGGCTGGGCATCCCGGATCGAGCCATTTGAACCCAGACAGGAACTGCTTTACAGGACGGTCTTCGGCCTGGTTGGCATGCTTGCCGGGCTGGTCCTCACTCCTTATGTGACGACGCGTCCCGCGCGCGCCATTCGCCGGGCACTTGGCCGCCTTTCAGCAGAGACACTCTTCGCCGGGTTGACCGGTCTGATCGTCGGTCTGCTTACGGCTGCGCTGCTTGCCTATCCGTTCTCCCAGCTTCCCGCCCCCTTCGGAGAGATCCTTCCTTTTATTGGTGTGATCGCTTTTTCATATTTCGGCATTTCGCTATTCGTCATGAGGCAGGGCGATCTGATGGGACTGATGAGCACATTGAGTGGGCGAACGGAAAACGGCAGCTCATCTGCCTGGACGAATCTCAATCGGACGATCTTACTTGACACCAGCGTCATCATCGATGGACGCGTTTCGGACATCGCCAAAACCGGCTTCCTGCCCGGCACGCTGCTCATTCCCCGCTTCGTATTGAACGAACTCCAATATATTGCTGACTCCCCTGACGGTTTGCGCCGCCAGCGCGGAAGGCGCGGCATGGAAGTACTGGCAGACCTGCAAAAACTGCCCAACATCCTGGTCCGCATCAGTGACATCGATGCCGAGGGTGTGCGCGAAGTGGACGATAAACTTGTGGTACTGGCACGTCAATTGAAATGTCCCATCCTGACCAACGATTACAACTTGAATCGTGTGGCAGAGTTACAGGGTGTCACAATCCTGAACATCAATGAGTTGGCCAATGCCGTCAAGTCGGTCGTTTTGCCGAGCGAACATCTGACATTGAATATTTTCCAGGAAGGCAAGGAATTTGGTCAGGGCGTGGGCTACATGGACGACGGCACGATGGTCGTTGTCGAGAATGGACATGATTTCATCGGCGAATACAAGGAAGTGGTCGTGACCAAGGTTCTGCAGACTGCAGCGGGGCGCATGGTCTTTGCCCGCGTGGAAGAAGATAACGGGAAGAAGAGAAAATAAAAAGTACACAAGTAGACATGTAAACAAGTGTTAACAGGACTGGTGTATCTGTATACATGTATACCTGGTTCCTTCACGGTGAACAATGATCCGCATTTACAACACCCTCACTCGTAAAAAAGAAGAGTTTCAAACCCTCGAGCCGAACGTTGTCAAGATGTACGTCTGCGGTGTGACGGTTTACAATGACGCGCATGTCGGCCATGCCATGTCCGCGCTGGTGTTCGACATCATTCGCCGCTATCTCGAATATCGCGGTCATACCGTCAAGCAGGTCATGAACTACACTGACGTGGACGACAAGATCATCAACCGCGCCAAACAACTCGGCGAAGACCCGCTCAAGCTGTCACAGCGCTATGTGGAAGATTATGGACGTGACTTGCAGAATCTAAATGTGCTGCCCGCCACCTCTTATCCACAGGTCAGCAAGACCATGCCGCTCATCATCAAGTTCATCGATGGCTTGATCCAAAAGGAAGCTGCCTATGCC
>DASTJG010000372.1:0-3423 GCA_035716785.1 Anaerolineales bacterium | reverse complement strand
TCGAACCCCGGTCGTAGCCTTGAAAGGGCTGCGTCCTAGTCCACTAGACGATGGGGGCGTCTATGTTCATGACACCGCTGACTCGTGTCAGCGGTGTGGTATACGGCGGCTGGATGCCGCCTATACCCAAGCGTGCGGGATTTTATCATCCCATTATGGAACGGTCAAGCGTTTTTTCTATTTTTCCTCCTTGGCGCGCTGGTTGAGGAGTGCCAGGATATCGACCTTTTCGCGGTTGACCAGAATTCCCGGACTTTCAGCCTTTAGATTGGGGATCAGGATCGCAGCAAGAGTAGCCTCGTACACCGGGATGAAATTCCGGGTTTTATCGGTGATCATCATGGCAAAGTCAAAACGGCCTGCCACTTCGATCTTGCCTTCGATCTCATACACCTCTGTAGCGAGCCTTGAAGGCATGGCCGTGACATTGGTGTATCCACCGCGCTGGATCCCGGAAGGACCGAGGTCTTCACGCCGCGCGGCACAAATTGCAAAGATCTGTGACTTGACCATACGGACAACTTCGAAATGATCCACCAGCTTTGTAGGCATATGGATGCGGGCGAGGCGGGCGTCATGAATTTCCAGATGAGACTTCGTAAGGTCATTCATGATCCCCATAATGCCATTGGCGGCGACCATCACCTTGCCCACAACACGATAACCAGAGGTGTATGTGTCTACCGGAAGGAACCTGTATGTTCTTGGCGAAGTGTCCATGTTGTATACCTCGAAGATGGAGAGGATGACTTACTCGCTGATGTTATGTATCGTCCCGAAGGTTTGGACCCGTGAGCAAGGTCTTTCCAAGGAAACCTTCGGGACGTTCTGTGTCAGGTGAGTTACTCAAGCGGGGGACGGGGGAGATTCCGCTTTGCAGCTCCGGGGCGCGGCGTGCGTCGCAGGCGACGGGTCGGCTTGCCCGCGTTCGGGTTGAGAAGCATGGTCAGCCAGGAGATGGCGCGTTCGTCGAATTCCCGTTTGCCGCACATGTCACAGATCCAGGCCGGGAAGTTCGGCACCATGATCAATTCCTCCCCCAGCCAGGTGAAATAGGTGATGTGCCGTAAATGCATCATGCCGGCAGAGCACTCATTACACGGAAATGAGTTCAGGGATGGTGCAGGGAATGTATGAGGTTGATTCATTTTACACTCAGGGCTTCCTGTCCGGCGACCGTTTGTCCATTCCGATTGATCACCTGCCATTGTTGCGGGGGCCAATAGATCAGGACAGCCTTGCCAATTACGTTTTCAAGGGGCAGGAACTGCCACTGGTGCGAGTCCCTGGAGTCGTTCCGATTATCTCCAAGGACGAACAACTGCTCCTCGGGAACGACCCAATCACCGTCATAGGCAGGCGGGCTGGCAATGTAAGGTTCCGTGAGTGGAATCCCATTGACACTGACAACGCCATTGTGAATGGAAACAGTTTCGCCGGGCAATCCGATGACCCGTTTGATCAAATCTTCCTGGGGGTTGACCGGAAAGATAAAAACAATGATATCTCCGCGCGTCGGCTCACCGGTTTTATAAGCGAGTTTGTTGACAAGAATGTACTCACCATCCTCCAGAGTGGGTCTCATGCTGAATCCGTCGACACGGACGCGCGCGGAAACGGCGTTGATCCCAAAGAATAAAACAACAGCCAGGATCACTGTTTCGAGAATATCGAGGAAGAAACGCTTCCAGTTCGTGGGTTGTTCAACAACAGGTTCCGGCTGATATTGAGTTTCAGGTTGAGTGGTTTCCAAAAGTTAATATCTCCAGGGAAAAATTATACTTCTTTTTGCTGCGACTCTGCTTCCCCCTTAAGATTGTGTTAACTTTGGGTACAACTTATCTCAAGTTGCTACCTTGAGATGGTCTATGAAAAACTTTCCTGGTTTTGCCGCGAATGACACGAATTGTCGCGAATTGGTTAAAAAATCCGTGGCAATTCGCGGCTGAAAGATTGTGCCGATCTACAGGGTAGCAACCTGGATTACTTATCGATTGCCATTTGAATACAAGTCATTTCAAAAATACCCTGACACCGTCATTGCCCCGGCGAAAGCAGCCGGGGTTGCGAGCACATTCGCTGCGCTCAGTGTAAACTCAGCGAAGCAATCTCACATGAAATTTGTGTTGACAAATGAGTATGAGATTGCTCACCGCCCCGGTGGTTCGGTGCCGGGGTCGTCGGGAAAATCACCCTCCTCGCAACACCGCACCTGCGGTTCGGTGCAGGTGTGACGAAAATGGGTTTTTGAGACAGGTTCTAGTTTCAAGGTTTTTGGTCGTGCTCGGCCCAATGCAGGATGAAGTTCACTTGTGCAGCCGTTTCAGGGGAGCGGGGATAATGCCGGCTTTTGGGAACGCTTCTCCACCAACCTGCCAGCTGCCCCAGCGCCTCTGCACCGCTCCTTCCGTGTCTGACGAGGTAACAGCCCACCGTTGTACCGGTCCGCCCGATCCCGCCCAGACAATGGAGATAGATCTTGTGTCCGCCCTGCAAGCCCGCATCGATCGCATCAAGGATCGAATTCATCTGTTTCGGGGTGGGCAGGCCGAAATCGCCGATCGGAAAGCGACGCGGGGAGATCACTTTGGCTCCGTAAATGCTGGCTTCATCGAGCAGAGTCCTGTGATAGGGCCAGGTTTCGTCGGGCCGGGTCAGATCGATGAACAGGTCGAAGCCGGCTTCGATCAGCGCGGCGAGGCGTTTGCGGGTAACTTCTTCGTTGAACTGGGCCGGGTATTCCCCCGCCAGCAGGCGACCCGGCACCACCCAATACGATTCAAGAATGGGGCGATTTTCCGGTTCTGTCATCGGTTACCTGGGGACATAATATTCGCTCAGGATCGCCTCCAGAACGGTCACAAATAAACCAAGCCTTTCCTGCATGCGGCCTGGAAAATTCTCATTGATATATTCCGAGGTGTCATATTCCGTGTGCCAGATCTCACCATCCACGCCGTATTTTGGATCAACTTGTGTATAGCCATCCTTCTCGCCCAATGTCCAGTTCGTGGATTCAAAATATGCATATTGGATGCCTGCATTTTTGAACGGTGCATGGTCGGACCAATCACCGGTGGTGCCGGCAGGATATTCCGGGTTTTCTCCTGGTTGAGTTTGCAGTTCGAGATCGTGCTCCTTTGCAAAGGCTAATGCCCAATCGCGAATCACGCCTTTTTCGCCTTCATCTCCGTAAATATAGGCCATATCGCCTGCAGTGATGCTATCCAGGTTGATCATCACAATCGTGTTTTGGATCTGGTCATCCGTCATTTGACTCACGTAATACTTGGAGCCTTGCAAGCCCACCTCTTCTGCCCCAAAAAGAATAAAACGGATCGTGTAGGCGGTCTCCTGCGCGCGGATGCGTTCTGCAACTTCCAGGATAACGGCCACCCCTGTGGCGTTGTCATCCGCGCCCTT
>DASTJG010000371.1:0-11722 GCA_035716785.1 Anaerolineales bacterium | reverse complement strand
GTTCGAGAGGGGAAAGGGAAAAACACATATTATGTTTTGAAAGAAAAGCGATAAATCCATGCTGACTGGAATTGAATTCGTACTGATTGGGCTGGCCGCTCTAGCGGCGGGCGCGGTCAACGCGCTGGCAGGCGGTGGGACATTGATCACGTTTCCCATGCTCACGTTTTTGGGTATTCCCGCAGTAGCTGCGAACGTGACGAATACGGTGGCACTTTGTCCCGGCTATTTCGGTGGGACTCTCGCCCAAAAGAATGATCTGCTTGGCCAGAAGAAGCGCCTGTGGCTCGTCGTGCCGGCCAGCATCGTCGGTGGAGTGCTTGGCGGATTTCTGCTGCTGCAAACGGGAGAGCGACTATTCAGGGAACTGGTCCCGTATCTCATCCTGCTGGCGTCGGTGTTGCTGGCGATCCAGGATCCTGTCCGGGCATGGCTGGTGCGCAGGCTGGGCGAGGGTCACTCAGGAACAGGGATGGAAAAGTTAACGTGGCTGCCTGTCGGGTTGGCCTCCATCTATGGCGGTTACTTCGGCGCGGGACTGAGCGTGATCGTTCTCTCCGCGCTGGGGCTGACACTCGAAGATACATTGACGCGTCTCAACGCGCTCAAACAGGCCGTTGCCTTCAGCGTCAATGTGGCTGCGGCAATTTTTTTCCTGTTCTCCGGGCAGGTGGTCTGGTCTGCCGCACTCGTCATGGCAGTGGGGGCATTGATCGGCGGATTGCTGGGTGGGAAGCTCGCGGGTCGCATCAAACCATCCACGCTGCGCTGGACGGTTGTGACAATCGGTGTGTTGATCTCTATCATTTATTTTGTACGCGGGTGAGATGACTTCACCCAACGCTCAGGAAGCCATACTGCCTGCTTCCTTTGCTTGCACAATCAAATTGCTGCGAATATAATCCCCACTCGACTCTTCAAACTGGAGGCCTTCGTGCGCAAATCTTCCCTGATCGTTCTCATTCTAATCGTCTCTGCCATGTCACTGACGGCATGTGCATCTGGCAGCAGTGATGCACCCGCAAAAGCGGTTGAAGATTATCTCAATGCCCTGGTCGCCAAGGATGCAGACCGTCTCTCAACGCTTTCCTGCGGAGAATGGGAAGATGATGCGCTGCTCGAACTCGATTCCTTTCAGGCGGTCACAGCCCGGCTCGACGGACTGGCCTGCGAACAAACCGGGACCGATGGCGACACTGCTCTTGTGCTTTGTCAAGGCAACATCATCGCCACCTATAACAATGAAGACCAGGAACTCGACCTTTCTGTGCGCACTTATCAGGTGACACAGGAAGGCGGCGAATGGCTGGTATGCGGGGTTCGCTAACAAAGTTCATTGTGTGCAGATAACATGACTCCCACACGGAACTAACAAGGCTGCTCATGGGACTTCTTCAAGTCGGCGCTTCCATCCTGACCTCGTTGCTGATCGGCGCACTGACAAGCGCAGCAGTCCTGTGGACGCGATTCACGCAAAGCGCGCGGACGTACCTTTTGCTCGCGTTCAGCATTCTGGCAGTTTACTGGTTCCAGCCCCTAGTTTCCTTACGCTCTTTTGACTTCTGGCTGCCCTCCCTCACCCTGGCGCTGGTCGTCATCACCTGGTTCATCACATCTTCAGGTCGCATGTGGCGCTCGCGCCAGAATTTGATCGCACTGCTGCTGATCGTCGGTTTGCCCGCGTTGATCGACCTTTCCCGCTATTTTCTGCCTGACCCGATCTTTACGGCTGCCCCACCGCCGCGCTTCAGTGTCTTTTTATTTTTTGTCATGGCCCTCGCAATCGCTGTGACAGTGGTCAGCTGGCTGTCGCGCCGTTTTCTGTGGGTGCTTTCCGCGGTCATCATTTTCCTGATCCTTGTTCTCGTTGTTCTCAAAACACCGGCGCTTTCTCTGCAGACCAGCATCTTTCTACGGGCACTGATGGGACGTTCCGCTGAAAATGCCGCCTCCACAGACCTGCGCTGGCTGGGCTTTTCGTACATTGCCTTCCGTCTCATCCATGTCCTGCGTGACAGGCAGGCGGGACGATTGCCTGAACTTTCCCTGGCAGAGTTTGCCACCTACGTGGTTTTCTTCCCCTCTCTAGCCGCCGGTCCCATCGACCGCGCCGAGCGTTTCGCCCAGGACCTGCGCAAGGAATTTGCCCTCACCCGGGATGAAACGCTTGTGGCAGGCATTCGCATTTTCGGCGGATTATTCAAGAAATTCGTGATCGCAGATACCCTGGCTTTGATAGCCTTGAACGATCTGCTCGCGACCCAGGTTCGTTCGGCAGGCTGGATGTGGGTCATTGTCTACGCCTACACATTCCAGATCTACTTCGACTTCAGCGGCTACACAGACATTGCCATCGGCATCGCAGGTCTCGCCGGCGTCAAACTCCCGGAAAACTTCGCGGCACCCTATCTCAAGCCCAACATTACCCAGTTTTGGAACAGCTGGCACATGACATTGACACAGTGGATCCGCAATTATTTCTTTAATCCGTTCAATCGCTGGATGCGCGGGTTCAAAAGCATGCCTGCCTGGGTCATGCTTCTGATCGGTCAGTTGGCGACCATGCTGCTGATCGGTCTATGGCATGGCATCACTGTCAACTTTGTCCTGTGGGGGCTCTGGCACGGCCTGGGTCTCTTTATCCAGAATCGCTGGAGCGACCTGATCCGCAGGCGCTATCCAGACCTGCAGCAAAACACGAAACTTCAATCCGCACTGCAAATTGGCGGTATCATTGTGACCTTTCACTTTGTGGCGCTGGGCTGGGTCTTTTTCGCACTCAGTGAACCAGCCCGCTCCTGGCAGGTAATTTTGAAATTATTCGGTATTAGCAATTAACAAGTTTATGTCACGCTTCGCTTCGCTCAGCATCACTACCACGCCCTTTGAGACTCTTCGCTACGTTCACATCGTCCCGGTGCCTTTCGGGAGAGTGATAGCTTGATTATGAACCCCAATCCCCGCGTCCGCCTTTTTGCAGTTCTTCTGAAAGCAACTCTGCTCTTTGCGTTGTTTAACTTTGCATTTCCACTCCTGAAAGTTGTTCCTTTCGGAAAACTCTCCTTATACAACTCGATTTTTCCCGGACGGGAACGCCTGCCGTATGGCGAAGTCCCCGAGTCCTACAGTGTGAGTCCATCCAACCTCGATGCCATGTTTGCATCGCATGTCATTGCGGGCGCGGAAAACGCATCGGGAGAGTACCGCGTTTTGCTCATCGGCGATTCATCTGTATGGGGTACACTGCTCAGGCCTGAGGAAACCCTCGCCGGGCAGCTCAATGCAAACGAGATCAAGGCGTGCGGCAAAACGGTCCGTGCATACAACCTTGGTTACCCGACGTTGTCCCTGCTCAAGGAGTTAATGCTGCTGGATTATGCTCTTGAGTATGAGCCCGACATGGTCATCTGGCTCACAACGCTTGAGTCCTTTCCCAAAGACAGGCAGTTGACCTCGCCTCTCGTCGCCAACAACGCCGAGCAAGCCCGCAAGCTGATCGAGCGCTACGATCTGTCGGCCGATCCGAACGACCCGGAGCTGGTGAACCTGTCGATGTGGGATCAGACATTCGTGGGACAGAGGCGGGGGATCGCCGACGTTCTGCGCCTGCAGTTGTACGGCACATTGTGGGCCTCCACGGGCATCGATCAGGTCTATCCGGAAGATTATGTGCGTGCCCAGATCGATCTCGAACCCAGTGATGAGTTCCATGGGCTTACGTCAGCCGATCTCGCTTCCCTGGAGCAGGCGCTGGCATTCGACGTGCTGGAAGCGGGCATGTCCGCGGCAGATGTGCCAACCTTGCTGGTCAACGAACCGATCCTGATCAGCAACGGCGCGAACAGCAACGTTCGCTATAATTTTTTCTACCCGCGCTGGGCATATGATGAGTATCGCAAAATCCTGCAAGAGCGCAGCGCAGAACATGGCTGGAACTATTTCGACTTTTGGGATCTTGCGCCCATGGAAGAGTTCACGAACAGTGGTGTCCATCTCACTCCCAAAGGCGAAGCCATGTTGACAAACAAGATCGCGGATGCGATTCAAACGATGTGTAAATAGGAATCATGAAACTGAAACTCTTTTCTCTCTTACTGATGACAACACTGCTGGTTGCCTGCTCTGGACAGCGACCGACCCAAAGTGAACCGAGTGTAACGGACGTGCCGTCTCAGTTATCATCCCCGCAGGGGGCCCAGCCGACAGTTGAGTCCGTTAGCCAGGCGACCGGTCTTCCTATGACGGATACCGCGACAGCTGCCGCGACCTTTACACCAAAACCGCCTCTGGCAGAAGATGCCTGGAGGCAAATGCCAGCCGTGCCCACGGGCATCAGCGATGCGATGCGTACAGTCTATCAACGCGGCTTGGAAATGGGCAACGACCCCAGGCATTTCTCGGTCATCGGGGACTGCCAGAATGTCTCGTCCTATTTTCTTGCTGTATTCGAGAAGTCGGGTGATTTCAGTCTGGGCGAGGAGTATGCATATCTCCAGCCGACCATCGACTATTATCAAGGCTCCTATTCTCGGAAGAGCCTGGCCGTCCGGGGCGGATTCAATGTGGCCGCGGTCCAGTCGCCGCTGCGCGCGGACCCCAAGTCCTGCAACAAGAACGAGTCTCCGCTCGATTGCGAACTGCGGACTTGGAGACCGTCTGTCGTATTCGTCAGCATGGAAACCTGGTGGTCGGAGAAACCGGAAGAGGTGTATGACAAACACATGCGTACGGTGATCGAGCGTATTCTTGCAACCGGCGCGGTTCCGATCATTGCTACCAAAGCCGATAACCTGGAGGGGGACAACAGCATCAACGCCACGATTGCCCAGATCGCCTACGATTACGACCTCCCGCTCTGGAACTTCTGGGCGGCCGTCCAGCCCTTGCCCAATCATGGGCTGAGCTCCGACGGTTTCCACCTCACATTCGCGCGCAACTTCTTCGATGACCCGGTGCGCATGAAGAGCGCCTGGCCCTGGCGTAATCTCACCGCGCTGCAAACCCTGGACGTTGTGCGTAGAGGTTTAACAGAGTAAAAAGAAAGTGACAGTCACCTAGTCCCGCGCGGTGGGATGTTGCGCGAAGGTGACTGTCACTTTCTCCAAACGGGGGCTTTGTAATACAAATTCAACGATTGCCTCTTGACAATTTAGAACATATGTTCTATTATTTAGACATCGCTGGCTGTTTTGGTTTGTATGTGGTGTCTCACCACGGAGGTTTCCCATGAACCGTACACGTTCTTTCAACCTAATCCCTGTCCTGCAGAGAACCGCTTTAAAACGAGGGGCAATCTTTGGATTCATTATACTTGGCGCTCTGCTAGCCTTCGAATTGTTCAACTATTCGAGCACGTTCTTTGCCCTGCGGGACATTTTGGGTGATCTGGCGTTCGGTCCGATCCGCTGGGCAACCATGCTGGCGCTTGCTTTCTGTGCCATTGATTTTGCCGGTATTGCCCGCATTTTCACTCCGGAGCAGGGACGTGATGAACCCGCCGAGGTCTGGTATCTCTTCGGTGCGTGGTTCCTGGCGGCTGCTTTCAACGCCACCCTCACCTGGTGGGGCATCTCCGTGGCCATGCTTCAGCACAATGCTGCTGGCGGAATCCTGCTGGGACAGTCTGTGATGATCAAGGTCATCCCTGTCTTTGTTGCTGCGATGGTACTTACCATCCGTGTGCTGCTGATCAATACGTTCTCCATTGCGGGCGAACGGATCTTCTCCATGGCAAATGACCGGGCTCCTCAGTATCAGCGGCAGCCCGCCTACCCCGTCCGCACCGAATCTCTTCGCACTCCCAGTAACTCACCCGCGTTCCCGCGCCCCGCGCCCAAGCCTACGCCAGCCGCAGCTTCGCGGCCGCTCTATAATGAGCCCACTTATCATCCAGTTGGCATGAGCGCGCAGGAGCGCAGTGAAAATCCCAATGTGCGGAGGTGAATCAGACCTTAGCTTTTCCAATCCCTTGCCCTCTCCCCTAACAAACAGTTTCCATATCCAACAAACAAATACACCACGCTTGTGGTGTATTTGTCTTAAGTCGCTTCGCCTGCGGCTCCGTTCACAAAGTCCCGGCGCTCGCCCGGGAGCGCGAGGCATTAAGGTTCCAGTGTACTTTCGCCATGTGCAAGCACATAAAAACTGCGCGACTGTTCATATACAAAATCGGTCACGATATAGCCCTCGGCAAAGGCAGACTCAAAGAGTTCGCGGGAAAAGAAGCGCCAGTCGCGCGCCAGGGCAAAATCTGCATTCTTCAAAGCCGGGAAATCCGACGGGATCTCCGCAAGTGCCAGCTTGCCGTTCAGCGGTGCAAAATGCTCAGGCGGGCGCAGCCAATTGTCGGCTGAGTGGGAGGCGGGGGGCGAATAGAGAGGTTGCAGGGCTGCCTTCGAAAAATTCTCCAGTTTCAACGGCCGGCGCGGCCGTTTCCCAAGCCGTCGTTCGACGCGGCGGGTATGAACCCACCAATCCACCTGAAAGCGGTCAGAGGGCAGACCCGCATTCAAGCCATCGCGCAAGTTGCCGTATTCCGAGCGGCGATACGTGTTGCAGACCGCGCCAAGCTTGGCAATGTTGAGATAGGCGTTCCGACTCAGCAGTGGATCATAGGTCCACGTAATATGATCGAGCCCCTGGTGGCGGACCATTTGCCACTGGGCACGCTTCAACGCGAAACCAATCCCCGAATCGCGTTGATCCGGGCGGATACCCAGCATATGCGAACAATGTTTTGGGCGGGGTCCATCGGGCGTAAATTCGATCCCGGGAAACCCGAACACGAAGCCAACGAGTTGGTCGTCGACGAATGCACCGACGACCAGCCCGCCGTTATGTACAGCCGTGATCAACAGATGCGCAGGGACGATCTCTGTCTCGCTGCCAGGCCAGACGGTACGTTGCAGGTCTTCGACAGAAGTCATATCTTCAGGAGATTCAAGTACTCGTATCACGGGAGGCATGGGCACTAACGCGGGAGATGTAAAGTCTTTTGGATTTTTTCGGTCACATTTGAATACCACGGCTTGCGCGCCAGATAATCGAGGCGGTAACCAAAACGAGCCGGCATCAAGCCGAAAATACGCGGCATGTTATCAACCGGACAGGTCCGGTTGACGGCCACATAGTCGAGCCAGTAGGTCGAAACCTTGAAATTAGGAATGAAAGCATCGAGGGTGACCAGGAGCGCACGGACATACGGTGTCGGGAGAGGCACCAGCAGGCGACGCCGATGCGTAACATTCATCAACAACTCGAGCGCCTGGCGCAGAGTGAAATATTCGCCGCCACCGATCTCGTACGTTTGATTGACCATTTCCGAATTCTGCAAGGCCCACATCAAACAGGTCACCAGATCCTCCACCCAGAGCGGTTGCAGCAACGTCCGCCCATCGCTGGGAATGGGGAAGAAGCCCGGCGCCATCCGCAGAAGTCCTGCCAGATTATTGGTGAAGTGATCTTCGGGTCCAAAAACAACCGAGGAACGAATGATCGTATAAGGCACACCGCTTTTGCGGATGTGCTCCTCGGCGATCCCTTTGGCTTTCTGAACCGGAAAGGCAGAGGCGCGGTCCGCGCCGATGTGGCTAAGAAAGATCAGCCTCTCGATATCCGCCTCGGCGGCGACCTGCGCCAATGTCCGTGTACCTTCGATATCTGTTTTGAACAGGTTGCCGCGCTGTCCCTCTGCGCTCGCACTGGCAAGATGATAGACCTGGTCCACGCCGCGCAATGCTGCCCGGACGGCGCGCTCATCGTTCAAGCTGACCACTGCCACCTCCACCGGAACGCCGCGCGGCAAACGCGGGGATTTCGGCGAAGATCGCAGCAATACACGGACCTGCTGCCCGGTCTCCGAAAGATGTCGAACCAGGGCCCGCCCGATAAATCCGGTTGCACCGGTAACTAAAATCATGCTGATGATTATAGCAGAGGCACCGCAGTCGAAAGTGACCACTGTTGCATGAGCTTAATCAAGATTAACCTTAATCTTACCCCGCGAAAATCACTCCTCTGAGTGGTAATTCCCTACTCAAGCATAGGGAATTACCTCAGTGTGCGCTCAATCTATTTTCGTTAGTATTAAAGAGCAAATCGAGTATTAAGGAGATACATATGGAAAGTAAAGTTAAGCTCGCTGGACATCCCGTGCATCCGATGCTGATCGTGTTCCCCATTGGGCTGCTCGCGACCGCCGTCATCTTCGACAGTATCTATTTAGCTGCCAATAATCCAATCCTTGCCACGGTCTCATTTTATATGATCGCAGCTGGTGTGATTGGCGGCTTGTTTGCAGCCATCTTTGGGTTTATCGACTGGCTGGCATTGCCCAATAACTCGCGCGCGAAAAACATCGGCCTTTGGCATGGTCTCGGCAACGTTGTGATCGTGGGGTTGTTTGCTGTCAGCTGGCTGCTGCGCGCCGACAACGTTAACTTCGTACCCGACACATTGGCGTTGTTCCTGTCGCTCGCCGGGTTTGCTCTGGCGTTGATCACGGCCTGGATCGGCGGCGAGCTGGTTTACCGCCTCGGTGTTGGGGTAGACCCAGGCGCGAACGTCAATGCTCCCAGCTCGTTGACCGAATCATCCGCAACCTCCACGACAACAAAACGAACCGCAAACAGGTAGGCAGCCAGATGCGCAGGCAGACCCGCCTGCTGATCGGTATCAGCGTTTTTTGGCTGGCGTTGAGCGTGCTTTTCGATGGAGTCAATACCCTCGTATTGCCGCTCCAGTTGAGCGTGCTCAGTGACCAGAATAATCAGGCCACGATTTTGGGTCTTTTAACATTCGTTGGCCTGTTAGCCGGGGCGCTGGTCCAGCCGGTCGCAGGCGCATTTTCGGACAAGCTACGGCCTTTACTGGGACGTAAAGGCTTTATAGGGATTGGCCTGGTTTTGATCCTGGCCTCCTTATTTATTTTTGCAACGTTCCAAAGCATTATTGGCATTCTAATCAGTTATCTGGCAATCCAGATCTCGGCGAGCATCGCTCAAGCCGGCCAGCAGGCACTGATCCCCGACCTGGTGGATGAGAACCGCCGCGGACTCGCTTCTGGTCTGAAGGGCTTTATGGATCTGACGGGAGCAATGCTGGGCTTTATCCTGCTCGGGCAGCTTTTAGGTTCAGGGAAAGCAACCATCGCTGTCCTCGCGATTGCCATGATCCTCACAAGCACCTATCTTCTGGCCGTGCTATTAACACGGGAAGATAAAGCCCACAAAGATGCTGCCAAAGCAACTACAGTCTCTTTGTGTGAAATCTTCCGCCTCGACCTAACTCATCACAGCGCCTTTGTGCGACTGGTGCTGTCGCGTTTCCTTTTTTTGCTGGGCATCTACGGCACAGGACGTTTCCTGCTTTTGTTCGTCGCGAATCGTTTGGGGTTAGCGGAGGATCAGGCTGCCGAGCAAGCCGGTAACCTGCTGGCAGGGTTGGCATTCATCACCGTACTGGCTTCGCCTCTGACCGGCTGGCTCGCCGACCGCTACGGGCGCGTCCCGCTCATGATCGTGGGAGCAGTCTTCAGTGCAATCAGCGCATTGCTGCTGGTCTGGGCAAACAGCACGGGTCAGATCCTCCTATTCGGCGGATTGATGTCACTTGGTTCCGCCGCCTTTGCCGGAGGCAGTTGGGCATCGCTGGCAGACCTGGTCCCTAAAAAGGAGGCGGCCAGGTTTTTCGGGCTGGCAAATTTCAGTACGGCCGGTTCCGCGGCTGTGGCGGGGTTATTCGGCCCGCTCATCGACTGGGCCGACCGTCTCTCGCCAGGCGTGGGATTCTCGGCATTATTTATCGCAGCAGCGCTGGCTTTTCTTGCCAGCGTACTGCCACTTAAAAGCAAGTTGTTAGGAATTGGAGTAAGCCATGGAAACAAAAGAAAAGTTCGCACCGATGATCCCGGATTGGCTGTCATATCTGTACCAGCCGATCCTGCCCCTGTTGAAGAAGATCAAGATCCGCAGGGAAGGGCCGCGCGGCTATAACCCGGAAGACATCCTGCTGCCGCAAGGCTATGTTGCCGAAGTAGTGGCGAGCGGATTCAATACGCCTGTTCACTGCTGCTTTGATGAGGAGGGTTATTGCTATGTAGTCGAATCAGGTCACAAGGTCGATGCGGTCCCGCGCATCCTGAAAGTCGATACCGAAACTGGCGCCTGGGAGTCGTTCTATACCTTGCCGGAAGAGAAATGGATCAAAGGCGCGGCGGTCACCGGCGCCTGCTGGCACAAGGGTTACCTGTATGTGATGAACACCGACACGCTGCTGCGCATTGGGCCGGATGGACAGGCAGAAGAGATTCTGACAGGTCTGGCCGGTCGCGGTGACCATCAGTCGAATCATCCAATCATTGGACCGGATGAAAAGATCTATTTCGGGCAGGGCTGCGCCACGAACTGCGGCGTGGTCGGCGCGGATAACTTCGGCTTCGAATGGCTGTCGAAATTTCCTGAAGTATCCGACGTGCCCGCCAAAGACATTACGCTGGTTGGGCGAAACTACAAAGCCCGCAATGTCCTGGGCGATATCCGAGAAACGGTGGAAACTGGCGCATATCTCCCGTTTGGGACGCCGAGCACTCCGGGTCAGATCATCAAGGGCAATGTGAAGTGCAACGGCTCCATCCTGCGCTGCGATTTGGACGGCAGCAACCTGGAGGTCGTTGCCTGGGGTTTGCGCAATCCGTATGGGCTCGCATTCCGCGAGGATGGACAACTCTTCGCCACCGAGCACGGCATGGATGAGCGCGGGGCGCGCTATATCGTCGATGACCCGGATGACTTTTATGAGATCAGGCAAGGCGAATGGTACGGCTGGCCGGACTTCGCCTCCGGCATTCGCCTCGATGATCCCTACTGGGGCGAGAGAGGCCACGGGCGCGAACCGGTCCTGGCTGAATTTCCCAACCCCAGCCCGCCCAAGCCACTCGCTTCGTTTCAAACTCACGCGGCAGCCAACGGGTTCGATTTCTGCCGCAACCCAGACTTTGGTTTTGAAGGCGATGCCTTTGTGGCGTGCTTTGGTGACCTGGCACCGATTACCACGATCACGAAAGCCACTGTCCCGGCCGGCTTCAAGGTGGTGAGAGTGGATATGAAAACTGGGCAAGTTCATGATTTTGCCGTGAACAAAACGACAGGTCCTGCCTCCAAGCTTTTCCACGGCGGGTTCGAACGACCCTCTCACTGCCAATTCGGACCGGATGGAAATCTCTATATTGTTGACTTTGGGATCATTCACATCGCGCTCGAGCGCGGCGCGATCCGACAGCGGACCAATACCGGGGCTCTCTGGCGCATCCGCCGGACGCGTGGATCGCAGGGATTGACCCCGCCCGAACCCAGGAAGGTCCCGATCTATCTCCTGCAGGGACTGGCGCTGCTTGTCAGTGCAGTGGGAGTCGGCATTGTCTCTACGAAGCTGATCAAAAGGCTCAGGTCGAATGGTAATGGCAACGGAAGACATTGATCCACTGATATAACTTAGTAAAAAGCCGTGAAGATCGTTTGATCTTCACGGCTTACTTTTTAACCATTCTTTTTCACGCTACCACTTCGCCTTCCACAACCGGCGTGTCTACAGAGAAGGTCAAGCCTCCGGGACCACGCTCGACGAGGATCGTATCGCCCTCGTCGAACTCGCTCGCCAGGATTTTGAGCGCCAGCGGGTCCTGCAGTTCGCGCTGGATGGCGCGCTTAAGCGGACGGGCGCCAAA
>DASTJG010000370.1:0-6227 GCA_035716785.1 Anaerolineales bacterium | reverse complement strand
AAAATTGAATCCGCTGGTGATCATCCTGGTTTCAATTTTGTTCGGCGCCCTGATCCTGGCGGGACGCGAGATCCAGCCCTCAGGCGTGCCGAAGATGATCCAGGGCATCATTCTGGTCTGTTTGATCGCAAGTGATTTCCTGCTGCGTTATCGAGTCCGCATTGTAAAAGGTGAAGAGGCATAGGCTTTTTGAGATATGCAAGTAGACAGGTAAACAAGTAAACACGTGTGTCCCTGTCTACTTGTGTACTTGTTTACCTTCCTTTGTGGTTGAGAAAGTAATCATCGGAGAGATCATTCATGGATCCCATTATCATTCTTCAGGCAGGCGTTGCAAGCGGGACGGTTCTTTTATTTGCCGCGTTGGGGGAAGTGCTGGCGGAACGTTCGGGTGTGCTCAACCTTGGCGTGGAAGGCATGATGTTGATCGGCGCGATGTCCGCCTTCAGCACGACCATTGCCACAGGCAATCCGTGGATCGGCGTGCTGGTAGCGATGTTCGTTGCGGGTTGCTCAGTCAGATCCATGCCTTCATTGTCATCACGCTACAGGCCGATCAAGTTGTCAGCGGACTTGCGCTGACGCTGCTCGGCGCAGGTATCAGCCTGGTGCTGGGCGAAGGCTTGAGCAAGGCCGGCACGGTTTCGCTCATGCCAAATTTCTCCATTCCCCTGCTTTCGCTAATCCCAATTCTGGGTCCCATCTTTTTCAAGAATCAAAGTGTACTGGTCTACATTGGTTATCTGCTCACGCCGCTTGCCTGGTACTACATCAATCGCACGCGTCCGGGTCTGCACCTTCGCGCGGTGGGGGAGTATCCTGCCGCGGCGGATGCGCTCGGCATCAACGTCTTCCGCATGCGATATCTGTATGTCTTCATCGGCGGGATGCTGGCGGGTTTGGGCGGCGCGACCATCAGTCTGGCAGTGGCACCCGGCTGGTTCAGCGAGCTGACCACCGGCGGGCAGGGCTGGATCGCGGTTGGGTTGGTGATCTTCGCGCAATGGGACCCGTTCCGGGCCGCGGTCGGATCGTACGCGTTCGGCGCGCTCCGCCGCCTGATCCTCGACATCCAGGGTCCGACCATGTTATTCGGCATGAAGAATGCCTTTTATTACAACCCGTATCTTGGTTTCTTCCTGCAAATGCTTCCCTATGCGTTCACAGTGATCGTGCTGGTGATAGGCTCGCGCGAAGCCATCCGCAAGCGACTCGGCGCGCCCGCTGCGCTGGGCAATCCTTACATCCGAGGTGAACGCGGCAAGTAGCGCAAGATATTACGTCGTACTCGAAGAGTATCTTGCGCCACGTAAATACAGTAAAATAAAATCCCATCGGTTCGGTGGTCGTTGGATGTGGTGGTTGAGTGCAAGCAGTCGAAACCCATCCACGGCGTTGGGTCATGCTCCCATCGAAAAGTGCCGCCGCCTAAGTAAGCAAGAAAGAGGTAGCCACCAATGAACCTTTGGCAGGAATATCTTCGCCCCACCAATTTATCACAAGCCTTACAAGCCTTTGCCGAGGCATCCGGTCCGGTCCTGCCCATCGCGGGCGGGACGGATCTGTTGCTCGACCTCGGGCAAGGCCGGCATGCTCCCGTTCATACGCTGGTGGATGTGAACTCCATCGCGGAGATGACCGCGCTCGAAGTGAGAGGCGATGAACTCTTCGTCGGCGCGGCTCTCCCGGTCAATCGCCTCGTCCTGGACCCGCTGATCCGCGCGCATGCCCAGGCGCTGACCGAAGCCTGCAACCTGATCGCGGGCCCGCAGGTTCGCAACGTCGCGACGCTGGGAGGCAATGTCGCGCACGCGCTCCCCGCCGCAGACGGGACCATTGCTCTGCTTGCGTTGAATGCGCAAACCGAAGTTGCTTTCGCGCTGAGCGGAGCAGAGCGCAGTCGAAGCGTCAGCACCCGCCGCGTCCCCTTCAAAGAGTTATTCCTCGGCCCCGGCAAATCCTCCCTCAAACATGGGCAGGAATTGCTCGTTGGTTTTTATCTTCCGCTCTCGCAGAAAGGACAAGCCTCCTGCTTCAAACGGATCATGCGCCCGCAGGGCGTGGCGTTGCCGATCATCAACCTCGCGGCCTGGCTTGAACGCGCCGACGACCTGATCCGCCAGATCCGCGTTGCCGTCGGCCCCGGTGGACCCACCCCATGGAGTGGCACGGAAGCGGAAAAAGCATTGCTTGGCAAACCTCTGAACGACGAAACATTCAACACTGCTCTGGAAGCCTTGCTCAAACAGGTAGGTTTCCGTTCCAGCGCCCGCCGCGCCAGCGCAGATTATCGCCGGCACATCGTCAGCGGCCTGTTCCAGGATGTGCTCGAAACCGCCTGGGGACGGGCCGCTCTCACGCTAGCGGAGCGTAGCGAAGTCGAAGCGTGAGTATGGATTATCCCCTCTTCTTTCGGGGTCTCCTGATCGGCTTTTCCATTGCCGCGCCTGTCGGGCCGATCGGTGTGTTGTGCATTCGCCGCACCCTGACGGATGGCCAGGCTTCGGGCCTGGTCTCTGGTCTCGGCGCTGCAACCGCGGACGCCATGTATGGCTGCGTGGCGGGCTTTGGGTTGACGTTCATTTCCGGCATCCTGATCGACCAACAGATGTGGCTGCGACTCTTCGGCGGTCTCTTCCTCTGCTATCTTGGTATCAAGACCCTGCTTTCCAAACCCGCCGAACAGGCAGCGGCAGCCAGCGGACGCGGGCTGTTTGGTTCGTATGCCTCCACCTTTCTGTTGACCGTGACAAACCCGATGACGATCCTGTCCTTTGCCGCGATTTTCGCCGGATTAGGACTGGTGAACACAAATGGAAGTTATGCCTCCGCGTTGGTTTTGGTGCTGGGTGTGTTCCTTGGTTCAGCTGCCTGGTGGCTTTTACTATCGGGCGGCGTGGGATTGTTCCGAAATCGATTCGACACCCAGGCATTGTTCTGGGTCAACCGCATTTCGGGAGTGATCATCATAGTGTTTGGTATGATTGCACTGGGAGGATTAATATGACATGTAAGATCTTCAGAAACGTACTCGAAACCCCGAAAAGATGTCGACTAACCACTGAGACACGGAGATTCTTTGAGATGGTTTCTTTTTAGCTCAACAACTCCCTTGTCTAAAAAGAAAGGATTGGACAATGCAACATAACTTTCCTGTTCCGCAAAACAAACATGTTGTTCCACTAATGGGAAAAGATCTTACAGATAAAATTATCGGGGCGGCAATTGAAGTCCATAAAGTGCTCGGTCCAGGACTGCTCGAATCAGCTTATCAGATGTGTATGGAGCACGAAAGTACTCTTCGCAGTATTCCTTTTGAGCGCCTCGTGGAGTTGCCGCTAAATTACAAAGGTATTGATTTGGATGCTGGTTATGTAATTGACCTTGTTTATGATAAACGAGTGATTGTTGAACTTAAAGCTGTGGAACGAATAATCCCGGTTCATGAAGCGCAATTATTGACTTACATGCGACGGACGGACATCCGCGTCGGCCTTTTGATTAACTTCAATGTGCCGGTCCTGAAGGATGGCATATATCGTCGGGTCCTCTAGGCGCGGGAATTAAAAACTCCGTGTCTCCGTGGTTCAAGCTTTTGAGGAAACTATGAGTAATCAAATCTCTCTTACAGTTAATGGCATCAAACATACTCTCGAACCGAAACCAGGCGAGAGCCTCTCCGCGCTCCTGCGCCAGCGACTGCGCCTGACCGGCACAAAGATCGGCTGTGAAGAAGCGGAGTGCGGCGCATGCACGGTTCTCATAGACGGTGAGCCGATGGTCTCGTGCATCTATCCCGCCGAGCGCGCGGATGGGAAGACTATCGTCACAATTGAAGGACTCGCGGCCGAATTTACCGCGAAGAGCGCAAATGACACAAAGAATTTAAAGAAAGAAGAAAGGGAAAAGCGCCTTCGCGATCTTAGCGGGCTTCGCGGTTCAGAAATTCTTCACCCCTTGCAGGAAGCCTTCATCGAACACGGCGCGGTGCAATGCGGATTCTGTATCCCCGGGCAGATCCTGACTGCTTATGCGTTACTCAATCGCAATCCAGATCCAACGAAGGAGGAAGTTCGGTTCGCGTTGAAGGATACACTGTGTCGCTGCGGGGGCTACCCATCGATTGAGAACGCGATCCTTGCCGCGGCGCAGGCGTTGCGCACGGGCGAACCTGTTCAGAAGCCCGAGATTCCTGATTCGATCCATACACATAAATTAGTGGGGCACTCTCACACACGTCATGATGGAGTGGATAAAGTCACCGGTGCCGCCATTTACACCGATGACCTTGTCTTTGATGGCATGCTATATGCCAAAGTCCGGCGTGCGATGATCCCGCATGGGTTTCTAACCAGGCTGGATATTTCAAAAGCCCAAGCTCTGCCCGGTGTTATTGCTGTGATTACCGCTGAAGACATTCCCGGCGAACACAATCATGGACTGGTCATCTATGACTGGCCCGTGCTGGTGGGGATCGGGGAACGCATCCGCTATGTGGGGGACGCGCTCGCGATCGTTGCCGCGGAAACGCAGGAGATCGCCGAGCAGGCCGCGGCGCTGATCGAGGCGGAGTTCGACCTCCAGCCCGTCATCACGAATCCCGTGCAAGCGCGTCAGGAGGGCGTCCCACAGATCCATGAAAAAGGGAATCTGCTCAAGCACATCAAAGTCCGCAAGGGCGATATGGACAAAGGTTTTGCGGCAGCGGATGTGATTCTGGAACACACCTTCCACACACCGACTACCGACCATGCCTTTATCGAGCCTGAATGCAGCATCGGCGTGCCGCTGCCCGATAGTCGCATGGAGATTTATTGCGGTTCACAAATCCCATATCAGGACCGGACGCAGGTGGCGCGTGTTATGGGCTGGTCTGAGGAGCGCGTGCGCATCGTCGGGCAATTGATGGGCGGCGGCTTCGGCGGCAAGGAAGATGTGATGGGACAGATCCATGTGGCGATGCTGGCGAACGTTACGCAGCGCCCGGTGAAGTTGTTGTTCGATCGCAATGAGAGTTTGCTCGTCCATCCCAAGCGACATGCCACACAGATCCGTGTCAAGATCGGTGCGAAGAAGGATGGCCGCCTGGTGGCGTGCGAGACGGAGCTTTACGGCGACACGGGCGCGTATGCCTCGCTCGGCGAAAAGGTGATGACTCGCGCCACTACCCATTCGGCGGGTCCGTACGATATCGAGCATGTGCGCGCCGATTGTTATGCCATGTACACGAACAATCCGCCGGCAGGCGCGTTCCGCGGCTTCGGCGTGACGCAGTCGGCCTTTGCGGTTGAGTCGATGATGGATATGCTCGCCGAGAAATTAAATATCGACCCAATTGAACTTCGCCGCATGAATGCTTTACGCGTTGGCAGTATTACGAACACGGGCCAGGAACTGCGCGAGTCGGTGGGTTTGATGGAATGTATTGAGAAGGTATCAGGAGCTATGTGTCAGGTGTCAGGTTTGTCACCTGAAGAGTTGTTCAAGCCTCACCTGACACCTGCTACCCCGCACCTGATCCGTGCGTGGGGCCTTGCCGCGGCGTACAAGAATACCGGACTTGGCGGTGGCGCGCCTGACATCTCCGGTGCCGATGTGGAGCTTTACGAAGATGGCACCTTCCAGGTCCGCAGTTCTGCGGCAGAGTTGGGTCAGGGACTTGTGACCGTCATGCGCCTGACCGTTGCCGAAGAAATGACAGTCCCACCGGAGCAGGTGCGCGTGCTCGTCATGGACACGGACCTGACACCCAATGGCGGGCCCACCACGGCTTCCCGTCAGACCTATGTGACGGGCAACGCCTCCCGTTATGCCGCGCAGACTCTACGCGATCAGATCACAGCCTCCATGGCAGAGAAATATGATGTGCGCCCGGAACAGATCCGCTTCGAAAGCGGTGTTGTCCACATGAACGGACATTCGCTGACGTATGCAGAGATTTACAGAGAGATGACCGCGCTGGGACTGCAGCCGCGCGTCCGCTACGAATACGAAGCGCCAAAGACCCAGCCCCTCGGCACAGGCGGCGACATGCACTTTGCCTTCTCCTTTGGAGTTCAGGCCGCTGAAGTGGAAGTGAACAAGCAGACGGGCGAAGTGCGCGTGCTCAGGGTCATCTCTGCCAACGACGTGGGCATGGCGGTCAATCCGCTTGGTTTGCAGGGCCAGGTCGAAGGCGGTGTGATGATGGGACTCGGCAACTGTCTGACCGAAGAGTTCATCGTGGA
>DASTJG010000369.1:0-6452 GCA_035716785.1 Anaerolineales bacterium | reverse complement strand
CCTGATCGAAAGAATTCAGAGTACTCTCGGCCGCCAATTCGAGGATAAGAACATACAGCTTGAGATAAGCATGGAATCCAATCTCCCCAATGTCATGGTAGATAAAGACCGCATCATTCAGGTGCTGACTAACTTGGTGGGAAATGCACTGCAATACACGGCTGAAGGTGGCAGGGTAACCATTGCTGCACGGCACACAAACAATGAGGTGCTGGTCTCTGTCCGTGACACGGGCATTGGCATCCCGGCTGAACATCTGCCGCACATCTTCGACCGTTTCTACCGCGCCGACGCTTCGCGATCGCGCCATGCCGGCGGCGGAAGCGGGATCGGACTAACAATCGCACGGGCCCTCGTCGAAGCCCACGGCGGACATATCTGGGTCGAGTCCGCAGGGGAGGGGGCGGGAAGCACATTCACATTTACATTGCTGATTGCCGCAGCGAGACAACTGGACTGAGGAAGTGCTTTCTTCATTCCAGCGGATAAGCAGCATTACAAAACTGGATGATATATTTTAAAAACTGGACTGCTTCGGTCATTCTGAAAATCCGAAACCGGTAAGCGGATCTCTGTTTTCCTTTTCGGATATTGATGGCTTCCTGGATCAACTTGTGCCAGTGTACAGGCAAACAGCCAAGTGCATACTCCCCGGCCCCCACTTTTGTCGTAATGGAATTTTCCCTGAACGTGTAGAACTGCCGCAGGACGCCCGTGACCGCCCACTGAACTCCCCAATCGGAATACATCCTGAGAACGCGGTCGGGTCGTTTTGTCCAGCTTGCCCAGTAGGAATTCAGGTTTTCTCTCATTCTCGTGACGAGCAAATCCCAATTGACTGTAAAGGATAACTTATTGGGTGCCTCCCCAAGGACCGTTATGCCGTGATTTTTTAGTTCCCACCATGTGACCAGGTTCAAGTCGGAACGACCATTTGGATGGAGAATACCTTCATGATAGTGTGGATGAGGCTCGATCTCATCAGCGGGTTTGCCCAGGTCCTGTGGCAGGATGTAACTCCCGGACATTTCCCACCTGGAATGTTTTTTCGTAATGGTTCGATGAATGGAGCGGAGTGCCTCAATTTCCTTCGATGTTGTCTGTTTGTTCAGGATGGCAACGAAATCAATATCACTGAAACTCTCATTGAATTCGCCCAATGCAAGGGACCCGACTAGATAAAAACCAACGACCTGATCGGGAAGCTGCTTGTTCAGCAATGAAATGTAGTGCTCGATAATGGGTTTGACTGGTTCGGGGATGCACGGATTCATATTCATTTGGTGATTTTATTTTATCAAAGCATTTCATAAACAAAGCGCCCCTGAGAATTTCTCGCATGGGCAGATGTTTGCTTGTTATTCGCGGCAGCTTACTATCGCGCTTCATGGAATCGCAATTACTCCTGCGGAGTATCTATGGTACTATTCTAACGAATTGCTTTGATTAGCAACGCAGCCTCGACCTAAAATGCGAAAATTCCGGGTGTGGCGCGATGATCAGTCTCCAACAAATCATCAACAGTTCTTTAAGCCTGCGTCTTGTCTCTATCCTGGCGCAGCGACTTTCCCCGCGCTTGGGATATCCGTTTGCGCATTTTGTGGCAGAACAAATTGCGCGCCAGCGGAATTCCAAACTGGTTCGAGCGGTACGCGCCAACCAGTGGGTCATCCGCGGAGAACGCCTGGATGCAGAATCCTTGGATCGGGTTGTGCACGAAACGTTTCACGCCTGGGCACGCAGTCTCTTCGATCTGTATCACTACATTGACGATATGGATGTGACCAGTCAACTGATCGTTGTAGAGCCGTCCTTTCAGAAATTTGTCCAAAGGCCTGAATTTGATGAGCATGGACTTGTGCTCATTGGGCTGCACCTCAGTAATTTTGATCTGATCCTTCAATGGCTTAGCAAAGGAGGGCTGAAACCGCTGGTGCTCACCATTCCCGATCCGCAGGGTGGACGCCGCGTGGAATATGAAATGCGCAAGAGAACCGGGTTGAATCTTGTGCCCGGCTCGGTGAGTGCGTTACGACAGGCAATCAAATACCTTCAACGAGGAGGTACGGTGGTGACCGGGATCGATCGACCCATCCCGGATCCCAATCCCTTTCCACGTTTCTTTGGTCGTCCCGCCGCGTTGCCTGTCCACCATATCTTCCTTGCGACCAAAGCTCACGTTCCCATAGTTGTTGGGGTGGTCATTCTCCAAAGCGATGGGAAGTATCACGTTTCCGCCTCCGACCCGATTGAAATGGATCATCATCCGGATGTGGACGCAGGCATACTTCACAATGCCGAAAAAGTATTGGCAGTTGCTGAGGAGTTTATTCGACAGGCTCCTCAACAATGGTCTGTGCCTTTACCGGTCTGGCCTCAGGTCATGGACCTGGTGCCAAAGTAGATCGAATGCCGGTTTTAAATTGAAATAGTCAAAGGAGAATAGAATGAGTGATATCACTCACCATCGCAGGGTGAACGATATTTTGCTCGGTCCACTGGAGCGTCCCACGTTGAAATGGTTGGCGGCGCACATGCCAGCCTGGGTGACACCCGATATCTGTACACTTGTCGGGGTATTTGGTTCATTAGGCATCACACTGAGTTATTTGCTAAGCATTTATGACAGAACCTTTCTATGGCTTGCTTCCCTGGGTTTTATTATCAATTGGTTTGGCGACAGCCTCGATGGCACCCTGGCGCGTTATCGGCATATCGAGCGCCCGGTGTTTGGCTTTTTTGTAGACCATGTGACCGATGCGTTTAGTGTGACAGTGGTTTTTCTAGGGCTTGGTCTGACACCTTATGTCAGCTTTAATATTGCCTGCCTGGCATTGATCGCTTATCTGCTGCTCTGTGTGCTCGTCTTTGTGCGCACCAGCGTGGTGGGTGAGTTCAAAATATCTTATGGCAAGCTTGGACCGACGGAGATCCGTGTGCTCGCCGTTCTGTTGAACACTGCCATGTACTTCGGAGGGGTGATCACATTTTCGGTCGTGCTTGGTCCGGTGGGTCAAATCAGCTTTACTCCTTACGATCTTATTCTTACCCTCATTGCATTGCTCATATTGTCCTTCTTTATCGTGACTGCCCTTCAGGATATGCGTAGGTTGGCAAAAGAAAATAAATGACTTTCCTATGTCACAAAAAGGATAACGAGGAATCTTCTGGTAAGGAAGACCATATCATCCAGAATGATTCCTCGTTATTGCTTAAAACAAGGCTATAGGCAAATTAATGTTTTGAGAATGGGAGAAAGTTTCAATGGGTATTCCAGCCGACGATGACAAAAAACCGAAACCATCCAGTACACCTGAACAGAGATTAGGAGATACACCTGTACCGCCCTGGGAAATGCCAACGCCTGAGGAAAAGGCACAAGCCAAACCAGTTAAACGCGCCTTGAAAGAGGCATTGACTAGTGTCGACTCGCCGGAAAAAGCCGATCAGGTGATCGATGAACTGGAAAGGAACACGACAGGTCAGGCAGCAGAAGAAGTGGAACAGACTCAGCCGTCAGTGACTTCGCCTGAGGTTGCTGCAAAGCAGGTGAAAGAGACAGCTGAGTCTGCACCGGAAGGTAAAAAAGCCGAAAAGATATTGGAAGCAACCGCCCAGGCAATCGCAACGCCGGATAAACGTCAGCGCGAGATTGTCTCAGAAGCAGCGCAGGAGGTCTTCAACCCTGAACAACAGGGTGTCCCTCCAGCAGTTACTGAGGAACCGCAGCGCGAGTATCTGCGCGAAGCGGTTCTTCGCAGGCTCAAACCGTTGGATGCCCTGGATGCCAACCTGTTCCTGTTCGTCAACCATTTACCTCATACACGTTTGCTCAATGGTTTATTCTACGGTGTCACGCTGGCTTTCAATGGCGCCGCAACCTGGTACGCCGTGACAGCGCTCGCGGCTCTTCGTAAGCGGCGCGGGTTTCGTGAACTTCTGCGGGAGGTGGCCCTGCCGTTGACGATTACAACTGCACTTGTAGAATTTCCAATCAAGGCATATTTCAAACGTCGGCGTCCTTTTATCACAATTATTCAAGCGATCGTGATCGGAAAAAAGCCGGGGACGTGGTCATTCCCCTCCGGTCACTCTGCTGGAGCCTTCGCGGGGGCGTGGTTGCTCAATCGTAAATTCCCGCGCGCAAGCAGACTTCGTTATTTCGTTGCCAGCCTGGTGGCATTTTCCCGCATCTATCTGGGTGATCACTACCCGGGCGATGTGGCATCCGGTTCCTTGCTTGGGCTGTTGTTTGCCATGTTCTTTCATCGATTGTTCCAGCGCAGGGGAAAGAAATGATTTTATGCGTCTGCCATCTGCATGGCTTTCGCTGCCATATGCTGCAGTGTTTCTCTCAATGCGGTTGGTTGGAGGACAACGACCGGAAAATCCAGACACATTAGAAAGAAAGCCACCCATTCCAGGTGATTCGCCGCACGCCGAAATATAACGCCCTGCTCTGTCTCTTCCAGCGTTCCGATATCGGGTGATGTGACTTGCCGCGCAAGTTCCAGTGTCGTCTTCATCACCACTTCGACCTGTTCGGTTCCTGGCAGCGAAACCAACGAACTCAACACGTGCTCCAAAACATCGAAGTTCTCCGGGCGTTCAAAAGAGGTTTCGCTCTGCTCAAGCGTGACGATGCGATCCAGGCGGAAGGTTCGCAGATCCTGACGCAGGTGACAATAACCGGAGGTATACCAGTAGCCTTCGTTGAAGACGATCCCATACGGATCGAAATCACGTTCCGATTCTTCACCGCTGGCTGACCGATAACACAATTTGACTTGCTGGTGTTGCTGAACCGCTGAACTGAGCATCGACACAAAATCGTTCTGGATCTTCGCTGCTGGCAAAGTGACATTAAATGTGATTGTTTCCTGCAATGCCCTGGCCTGATTTAAGAGTTTTTCAGGCATCACACGTTCCACCTTTGCCAGCGCGCTTTCCACTGCTGCCACCTCAACCGGAAACCGAAACTCGCGGATGGCAAGCAGTCCCAGTGTCAGTGCGGTGGCTTCGGCGTCGGTGAACATCAGGGGCGGTAGTTTGTGTCCGCGCTGTAATTGATACGTGCCATATATTCCTCGCTCTGCTTCGACAGGAATTCCCATCTCCTGAAGCCTCACGATATATCGCCGGACAGTCCGTACATCCACCTCCAGCCGCCGCGCGATCTCCGAGCCGCTCATCTGCCTGCGGGATTGTAAAAGCTCCAGCACCGACAACAGCCGGGTAGTGGGGGAGTACATTTTTAAAATTCTCCTTTTATTAGGACTAATCTTGTCCTGATTTTACTATATGATTGAAATGTAAATGGATATTTCACTTCGGTTGAATTGTCCATTTCAAACTACCTGCTCGTGAAAAGGAGAAATAAAAAATGACCGCAAATGTACCGGAAGGCTATAACACCATCAATCCCTTTATTATTACGAAAGGCGCTCTACAACTTGTCGAATTTCTGGAAAAGGTCTTTGAAGCACAGGAAATCAAGGAAGCGCGCACGATCGATACCGATGGATTGTTGCTGCATGCGGAGTTTAAAATCGGCAACTCAATTGTCATGGTGGCTGAGACAAAAGAAGGCTGGCCTTATACTCCAAGCCTTTTGCAAATCTACGTGGAGGATGTAGAGAAAACGCTGAAGTGTGCGGAGGAGTTGGGAGCAAAGATTGTTACCAGGCCGACAGAATTTTACGGCGATATTTTTTCACGCTTCGTGGATCCCTGGGACAATCTTTGGTGGGTATACCAGCATCGTGGAGAAAACACCTGGGAGGAAAATACCAGTACTGATGATCAGGTGAGCTGGAATACTGAGTCAGGTGAACTTCAGTATATTCACGATACCCTTTTGGAAACAATGAAGCGTTTGAGCAAGAAATAGTCCTGTATTCCCGAATGACGATGTTTAATATCGCTGTTCAACGACTTCATCATCAACGCCTTCTACGGACCCAATTCCAGGCGCCAAGCGAGGTGGTTGCTTGGATGGGGGCCGTACAGGCCCAGGAATATGCATTTGCAAAATGGGCACTGGGACTGCGAATGGTGAATGCGATGGATGCCGTTGTCGAACAGGCCTTCAACGAAGGCACGATCCTGCGCACCCATCTGATGCGCCCTACCTGGCACTTTGTCACGCCTGCCGATATTCGCTGGATGCTCGAATTGACCGGGCCGCGCGTCAACGCCTTCAATGCCTTCAAGTATCGTCAATTGGAGTTGGATGATGCCCTTTTCAAACGCAGTCAAGCGGCCATCATCAAAGCTTTGCAAGGGGGTCAGCAACTCACGCGGGCTGAACTGCGCGAGGTACTTCAGCGTGCCGGCATTGCTACGACAGGCATTGCACCCGGCAGTGAGCACCGCACGAGTCATATCCTGATGCGGGCCGAGTTGGATGGAGTGATTTGCAGTGGACCGCGACGCGGCAAACAGTTCACGTA
>DASTJG010000368.1:0-7145 GCA_035716785.1 Anaerolineales bacterium | reverse complement strand
TATTTCAAATCACGGCCGAACCTGGCTCAGGTGGCTGCCAGCACTTTTCTTCGCAGTTTTGATCTTTATATTCTCGGCCACTCCGGGCGCTACAGTCACGAAATCGCTGGACAACTTGACCGCCACCGTGCAAACGGTTTCTCCAGCGGACTCGAAGAAGCCTATTCTTTCACCAAAAATCGAATGGCTAAAGATCGGCCATGGGATTGGTTATTTCTGGCTCGGTGTTTCGGTCTTCTATGCCCTGGGATCCCGTATACGCAACTCGCCTGCAGCGGCTGCTCTATGTTGTTTTTACTCCCTCACCGATGAGCTTCACCAATCGTTCGTGCCCGGACGCTCTGCCTCGGGGCTGGACCTCCTGCTGGACAGCCTGGCTGCGTTGGCAGGCATTTTGATCCTGCTTGGCATTACCAGGTGGAGGAGATCCGGCCAGGAATAAGTAGGGTAAAAGCAAATGTCCATAATTCGGTCCAATCAGGCGAGCTCGAATCGATTTTCTCTTGCATAGTACAAAGGCTCACCCTTGCCTTACGACAGGGGTGAGCCTTATTTAGATCTTTAGCATAACTAATAGTGTGTCACACCTGAATTTAGAGAATCGTAGTGGCGACTTTAGTCGCTGTGGCGGAAAATGAACGGCTGAAGCCGTTACTACAAATTACAGATTTATGGTTGACACACTACTAAGGTTTATTCGCAGCCTTCAGTAATGAGGTATGGATCGGAAGAAATCAACCAGCTTTATTGTCATGCAATCGGAGCGCCAGGTCGCAGATGTTCTTATAACCCTTATCGATCAAACCCTGTAACTCCGTGGCGACATCCTGAAGCGTGTCCCCCGGCTGCGCATGCGGGTCCGGAATATTGTACGCCTGTCCAACGGTCACCTCCGAAAGGAGAAACAGGCGATCCTTCAACTCGGGGAACTCGACCAGGAGCGCCTCCTGATGATTGCTCTCCATCACCAGGATCAAATCGTAAGAACCCAGTAATTTCCTGTCGATCCGCCGGGACTTGTGGGCGCTCAGGTCAAGGCGTAGATGACTCGCGATCCGCTTCATCGGTGGGATGACCACCTTATTCGCATCGGCCCAGGTGCCGGCGCTCCCTACGGACCAAAGCTGCCCATTCGCTTCCTGTTCCAGTCGGTGCCTGAACAGAGCCGCCGCAAAGGGCGAACGGAAACGATCGGCAGTACAAACAAACAAAACGGAAGGCATTTTCACCTCATTGCAAAATGTTATGGCGCCAGCTTAAGACGGGGGATCAGCAGCCAATCCCCGGCCTGGAGCGACTCATCCATATCGATGGCGTTGTAATAGCGCAGATCCTTGAGGCTGACGCCGAAACTCAATGCCAGCACGTTCAGGGACATGTCTGCACGCGGCACTTCATAGGCTTCGAAAGCCGGGAGTCCGTAGGTATTGGTGAACCCGACCGGGATGATCACCACTGCGTCCACCCAGATCGGCGTCTTGAGGTCGTAACTCACCGCCAAAATGGCTTCGACGCTGGTGTTGTACCAGGAGGCATACTGTCCCAGATTTTCACCGTACAGGACCTTGTGAATGACAAACTTATAGTCGCTCCCGATCGGCTGATCCAGCTGGCGCTTCGAGACGGCTGCGCCGTTCGATATGGGACTTTGTGCCGCTGTCATGGTAAATGCGGGGGTATGGGTGAAAGCAGAGGTAGGAGTGTTCGTCGGGGGCATGAGAGCGGTATTCGTGAATAAGGGAGGTTCCGTCACCGTAGGCCGGGATTGGCTCGATCGGAGAAAAAACCAGCCCAGTCCGACCAGGGCCAGGATCCCGATGAGAAGGAAAGCCAGGCCCCAATAGCCCCGCCCGGACTTGCCCGTCCGGTTGTGGTTCGCCCGCAGGTGATGCTGCAAAGGCAGGGTACCCCGCTCTGACAGGAAGACGGCACACTTCTGGTGGTTTTCACCCAGACAATACTCGGACTGATATTCCAGGCTGGGGGAGACGGCACGCCGCCCCCGATGACAGGTATTCCAGCCCGACGGGAATGCCAGGGACGTATCCGCATCGTCATCCAGCCCCAGGTAAGGACAGGCAGGGTTGCCGCGGCCTGCGTTACCCATCGATCCCCCATAAGATCCACATCATAACCTCCCCGAAAAATAAGTTCATTTGTCTGACCGGCTTTGCTGCTTCCATACTCTGCTCAACAGGGATTGGGAAGGCTTTTCACGCGGTGCGATCACCTCCGGGGAAGCGGCTGCGACCACATCTTTGCCGGTCAGGTACTTATCATTCTGATAATAGTACGGAGAATAATAATGATAGCTGCCATAGTAGTAACCATGGCTGCGTGGAATGCGGTTGAAGACCGCGCCCACAATATGCGCGCCGGCCCGGTCCAGCTGCTCGCGCATGGCCTGCGCCGCCCCGGCGTGGGTCTTGCCCGGCTGGATGACCAGCAGCACGCCATCCACTTTGGCAGCCAGGAGCTGGGCATCGGCGACGATGGAGGGCGGGCTGTCGATGATCACCATATCCGCGCGGCCGGATAGCTCGGCCAGGATGCTGTTCATCTTGTGGGAACCGAGCAGTTCGGCCGGGTTGGGCGGCAGGCTGCCGCTGGTGATGACCGACAGGGTTTTGGAATTCGCGTCGCTCCACTGGTAGGTGACGGCCTCCACGCCCAGGCCGTCGCGGAAGAGATCGGTCAGGCCGAGGCGGTTCTGGATGCCGAGGAAACGGTGCAGGCGCGGGCGGCGCAGGTCCGCATCCAGCAGCAGGACGCGCTTGCCGCCCTGCGCAACGATCGCGGCCAGGTTCGCGGCAATGGTCGTCTTGCCGTCCCCCGCCTCCGCTCCGGTAATCAGGATCGTCCGCAGGGGCTTGTCCACAGAGGAGAACTCCAGGTTCGTGCGCAGGGAGCGGAAGGACTCGGAGACCGGCGAGCGCGGCTGGCGGGATACGTAGACCTCCGCATCCCCCTTGCCCTTCGACTGCATCTCGGCAACGTAGCCGATCAGCGGCAATCCGAGCAGCCGTTCGGCATCTTCCGGGGTCCTGATCGTGTCATCCAGGTACTCCACCAGGAAAACAATTCCCGCGGCAAGCATCAGACCAACCGCACCGGCCAACAAGGCATTCTGCACCGGCTGTGGGCGGATCGGGCTGGTGGGAACGGCCGCTGCCTCGATCTGGACGACGTTGGGCGTGTTCTGCAAACGCGCCAGGCGGATCGACTCCCTGGAGTTGATCAGGTTCAAATAGATCTGCTGGTACAACTCCAATGTAGACTGTAAACGCGCCACCATGGGGCTGTCGTTGCTGACATTTGCGCCGGGGTTTCCCAGCACGACCAGGTTGCTGTAGATCTGTTGATATAAATTCAATAAGGGTGCGATCTGATCCAGCCGCGCCTGCTTCTCGGCGATCTCCGCTTTACGCTGTTGGCTCGTGGTTGGCGACAGTAATGCAATGTCCTTCTGCAATTGCAGGACTTCGGCTTGCAACGGCGCCATCTGTTCGGTAACCAATGCTAACTGCTCGCTAACGCTCTTCGTGGATACATTATCCAGGTCAGTCTGGTATTTGGCGATTTGTTGTTCCACCTGCTCGATCTGTACCCGCAGGCTTTCATCCGAGGCGGCATAGCGGCCGGCCTGGAGAACTTCATTCTGTTCGATCAGGACCTGTACCAGCTGATTGGCAATATCGGCGGCTCTCTGGGGATTTATATTCTCCACGGTGATCCGGATGATCGGGGTTCCCTGTTGTATTTGCTGGACTGCGATCCCCACGCGCGAGACGGGATAGTCAAGCGCTTCTGAAACCCCGTCGAGCATGGGCTGGGTTGTCAGTAACTGCACGTACGTCTGTGCCAGCTGCTGGTCGCCATAGATGGAATTTGTATTGGATGCCAGCACATTCGGCGAAGAGCTTACCATGATCTTCGTGGTCGTCTGATAGACCGGCGTCTGCAGATTGCCAAAACCATAACCGCCGGCCGTCCCCAGGGCCAGGCCCAGAATCAACAGCCAGGCCCAGCGGCGGGCGATCGAGAGGTATTGTCTGATTTCCATGAAAGTATCTCCTGCGTTATGACATCTTTAGTATATAACAACTATCTGATAAATAAACCGGTGAGTCTACTGAAAAAAAACTTTTCAACCATGACTACAAACTGTCTCAAAATACCCACAATATCTGTCATTGCGAGCGGAGCGAAGCAATCTCACGTGAGATTTGCTCAAGAATAGAGTAAGAGATTGCTCACCTGCCCCGGGCGCACACCGCCTGATTTGCTTAGCAAATCATGGTTCGGTGCCGGGGGGTGCCGGGGTCGTCGGGGCAAACACCATCCTCGCAATGACGCAAAGTATTTTTGAGACGAGTTCTAGTGGTGTGTCAACCATAAATCTGTAATTTGTAGTAACGGCTTCAGCCGTTCATTCTCCGTCACAGCGACTAAAGTCGCCACTACGATTCTCTAAATTCAGGTGTGACACACTACTAGGTATTCCCACCTATTGCCTGCAAAACATCCTGCACAGCGCGGACGGTATATTCCACCTGTTCAGCCTGCATGGTGGGATACAAAGGCAGGGTGACTTCACGGGCCGCAGCTTCTTCAGTGAGTGTAAGGGGATCCTTACCCTGGAGCCCATTCGGTTTGTAAATATGGAACCGGTGAACAGGCGGGTAATGAATGCTGGTCTGGACGCCCTGCGCCTTCATACCTTCCATAAATCGAAAGCGATCCACCCCAACAGGCAGCAGCACAGGCATAATGTGGTAACAGGCTTTCCCGCGCGTTTCCTGGAAAGGGATATGCAGATCGGGAACCAGCTCCGCCAGTATTTCGCGATACAAACCGGTTAATTGTTTGCGGCGTTCATTGTTGAGAGGCAGCTTCTTCAATTGAACCCGCCCCAGCGCAGAACGCATTTCATCGATCCGGTAGTTGTACCCGAGGTCCACCACATCATAGGTCGAGGCGTGACCCTGATGGCGGTCCCAGCTGAGCGAGGTCATCCCGTGCGAACGCAGGATGCGCAGCCGCTCAGCCAGTGCATCGTCATCGGTGGCAAGCATCCCCCCCTCGCCGGTGGTCATATTCTTGTTCGAGAAAAAGCTGTAACAGCCGATGTCTCCCCAGGTCCCCAGGGTCCGTCCTTCCAATTCAGAACCGATCGCATGCGCCGCATCCTCGATCACCTTCAGATGGTGGCGCCTGGCAATTTCGAGGATGGTAGGCATGCTGCAGGCGAAGCCGGCATAGTGCATGACCAGAATGGCACGCGTTCGCTCCGTAATGCAGGCTTCGATGGCAGACGGAGAGATCGTTAACCAATCCAGGCTTTCGATATCGGCAAAGACCGGGACTGCACCGGTATATCGGACAGCATTGGCGGTGGCGACGAAGGTCAGAGAGGGCAGGATCACTTCATCGCCCGGGCCCAGTCCGAGCGCCAGGCAGGCCAGGTGCAGGGCCGCCGTCCCGTTCGCGACCGCCAGGCAGTGCTTTGCGCCGGTGAATGCAGAAAATTCCTTTTCGAATTCCTGTGTAACAGCCCCCATACTTAACCACTTGCTGCGCAAAACACCTGTTACAGCAGCCTCCTCTTCCGAACCGAAATCCACATCGGCCAATGGTACACGCCAGTTCATACGTCCTCTCCCGGCAGGAATTGTGTCCGCATTTTATTGAAATCCTCGGCGGCCTGTTCATAATCATCCGGGCGGCCCAGATCCTTCCAGTAACCGTCGAAAGGAAAAGACAGGACTCTTTCACCGGTGGCGATCAGCTTCAGGACCAGGTCCGGAAAATCCAGGTATTGATTTTTCGGGATGTAACGCAACACCTCGGGCTCGAAGACATAAATTCCCATGCTGACCACATAATCGATGTTCGGTTTTTCGTTGTAGCCAATGACAGTACGGTCGCCGTTCATCTGGAGCACGCCAAAATCGATGTGGACCTGCCGTTGGTGGGAGGCAATGGTTGCGATCGCCTTCTGCTGCTTATGGAAACCGATCAAATCCTTCAAGTTCAGGGTCGTGAGCACGTCTCCGTTGGTAACGAGGAACGTCTCTTCCAGCCCGTTCACCAGCGCAATCGGGCCGGCTGTTCCCAGAGGCTTTTCCTCGTAGCTGTAACAAATATTCAATCCCCATTGATGTCCATCCTGAAAGAACGCCTTTAGTAATTCCGAAAGATGCCCGACCGTCAGAATGACATCCTCCACGCCAGAAGATTTCATTTGTCTCAACAGCACTTCCAGGATCGGCATGTCATCGATCGGCATGAGCGGCTTGGGGAGGATCTTGGTATAAGGCGCCAGACGCGCTCCCTTGCCGCCTGCCAGGACAATTGCTTTCATAATTGAATACCGGACTCAACGACTCCGGTCGTTGAAATCCCAACGTCAGGAGACGTTGAGTCCTTCATAAGGTTAAAATTCATACTTCCCTACTTTATACCGGTCCAGATTTTCACGGATCCAGTTGACCGTCAACTCCAGCCCTTCATCCAGGCTGACTTGTGGAGACCAGCCTAACATGGAACGCGCCTGTTCATTATTCGAGATCAGGCGCAGCACCTCGGATCTTTCCGGGCGAAGGCGCTGGGGATCGATCATGATCTCAACCGGGTGCCCTACCTTCCGGGCGATCCGCTCCGCGATATCCCCGATGCGGATCTCCTGACCGGTGCCCAGGTTGAACGTGCCGCCAGCGACTCCTTCCGTGATTCCGGCACACAGGAAGCCGCGCACCGTATCGGCGACATAGGTAAAGTCGCGAGTAGTATCCAAATTTCCAAGGTGGATGGAACTGTTCACAAGCGCCTGGGTAATGATGGTTGGGATGACCGCGCGCGCCGATTGGCGGGGACCAAAGGTATTGAACGGACGGACTGTAACCACCGGCAGGCTGTAGGCACAATAAAAACTTTCCACCAGCTTATCGGCGCCGATCTTGCTGGCGGACTAGGGCGACTGACCCTGTAACGGGTGCGCCTCATCGATGGGGGCATAACGCGCCGTCCCGTACACTTCACTGGTGGAGGTATGCACCAAACGCGCGACGCCAAGGTCGCGGCAGGCCATCAGGATATTGAGCGTGCCCATGAAATTCGTCTCGGCCACTTCATAGGGGTGGTGG
>DASTJG010000367.1:0-7451 GCA_035716785.1 Anaerolineales bacterium | reverse complement strand
TGGTGCTGTTCATTCTGGTCCTCCGGCCTGGCGGATTGAATATTCAAGTCAAGTTCTTTGAACTTGATCATCCCATCGTGCGTGTCCTGGGTTGGGCAATTTTTCTTGCGGTACTGGTTCTCATTCCCTATGCCAAGTTTGCGCTTCAGATCGGGCGCAGCGACAAAAATCCTTTCACAGATGCAGTCCTGCTGGGGATCGTCTACTACTGGATATGCTGGTACGCTCTCCTGCTTGCCATGATCGCACTGAAGCTGGCGTTAAAGACAACCTGGCAGGTCAGCTTTGTCACTGCCATGATTTTGCTGGGCGTGGTCTATGAAGTCCTGGTGCGCTTCAATGCAGTGACGACCTATCCGCTTTCCATGGGCTGGTCGGAAGGCAGTCGCTACTATTATGCCTCGTTGTATTTTTCCAAATGGGTGTACGGCGAAACGGTCCCGCCTCCTTCTCTGCACCCCAGCCGCTACCTTTTGCAGGCCATACCTTTTTTGATCCCGGGGCTGACGATTACGGCGCATCGTTTTTGGCAATTCCTCCTGTGGATCGGGTTGACGGCCGCTGCAGCGATCACGCTGACGAAGCGGGCCTTCCCCCCGCAGGAGAAAGCCGCGCAATGGTTGTTCGCCGGATGGTTCTTCCTGTTTCTCCTGCGCGTCGGAGTTTATTATCACCTGGAAGTGATGGTAATTCTCCCGTTACTGTTCGTCAGACAAAAACGTCCCTGGCAGTCATTGGTCGCCGTCATTCTGGCTTCGCTTTGGGCGGGGATTAGCCGGGTCAATTGGTTCCCAGTCCCTGCCATGATCGCCACCGCCATCTACCTGCTCGAGACGCCGCTCGATAGGACCGGGGAGAGCCCAAAGCCAGCTTCATTCAAACAAATAACGAGCTATCTGACTCAGCCTGCGGTGTGGCTGGTGACCGGTTTGCTCTCAGCATTGGCTGCCCAGACGGCCTATATTTTCCTTTCAGGTAATGCAAAGAATGTGGATGTGTTTACATCCAGTTTTTTCTCTGACTTGTTGTGGTACAGACTCTGGCCCAACCCCAATCACTTTCTCGGCATCCTGCCGGGGATCTTGATCATCAGCGGACCTCTGATTGCTGCAATCGTAATTGCCGCACGCCAGTGGAATGCACTTCACACTCTACGCTGGGCCGGGTTGTTCCTGATGATCGGCATTTTATTTGCAGGCAGTCTGGCGGTCAGCGTGAAGATCGGCGGCGGGGGCGATCTTCACAATATGGATGCCTATGCTATACTGATCGGCCTGACAGCGGCCTATTTCATTGGCGGACGCGTCACTGTGGAGGCCGGAAAAGCGCCGCTGGAAGTTCGTTCCTGGCCCGCCCTGACATTGGCCGCGCTCATCCCGGTTTTGTTTTTGATCCTGTTGCTTTCCCCTTATCCAAAGTATGATCAGGCCAGAAACGCAAACGCATATCAGCAGCTGGTGCAGGCTGTGAATGAGATGGGAAAAGAAGGACCGGTCCTGTTTATCAACGAACGCCAGCTGGTTACTTTTGGCGATGCCGATGTACCTCTGCTGGACGATTATGAAGCAGTGACCTTAATGGAAATGGCCATGTCGAATAATCAACCGTACCTCAACAGGTTTTATGACGATTTAAGGAATCATCGTTTTGTGGCAATTGTGGCAGCCAAGCAGAATGTTGCGATCAAGCAGACCGGGCCAACGATGGAAGAAAATAACGCCTGGAACTCGCGCGTTTCACCCTACATTCTTTGTTACTACCATCCGAGCTTAACGATCGAACCGCAGGGGAACAGGATCGAGGTGTATGTTCCAACCAACGCAGCAACACAATGTCCCTAGGGAGAACTGATGCGCATCCTTGTATTGGTTCATGAATTTCCACCGGTGGGAGGCGGAGGCGGGCGCGTGGCAGAGGATATTTGCAGCAATCTCGCCCGGCGGGGACACGAAGTTAAGGTATTAACGACTCACATCAAGGGATTGCCCTACAAAGAAGAAAGATATGGATTTCAGATCATCCGCTTCGGGTCGTTACGGACGCAGCCTTACCGGGCCAGCTTTCTTTCCATGGCTGCGTACGTTCTCGCAGGACTTTGGGCTGGCCGCCGTTTGATCGGCAGTTTCAAACCCGATGTAATCCATGCCCATTTTGCCGTCCCGGCTGGCGCGCTAGCCTGGATACTTTCACGTCTGAGCGGGATTCCCTATGTTCTGACAGTTCATCTTGGCGATGTCCCGGGAGGCGTTCCCGAAAAAACAGACGAATGGTTTCGCTGGGTCTATCCGTTTACGCCCCGCATCTGGAGAAACGCCAGTGAGATCGTTGCTGTGAGTGAATTCACCAGGCAGCTTGCCCTGAAAGCATATAACGAAAACATCCAGGTTGTCCCCAATGGAGTGGATGTACGTATCCTGATGCCCGAGCGAATCTCGCTGAACGATCCGCCGCGCATCGTCTTTGCAGGTCGTTTTATGGAACAGAAGAATCCTCTGCAGTTTGTGCAAACTCTGAACGACTTAAAGGAACTCAAGTGGCAATGCGTCATGATCGGGGACGGACCCTTGATGCCGGACGTTAAGTGCGCGATCGAAGATCATGGACTACAGGACCGCGTTCAACTCACCGGCTGGCTCGACCCACAGGATGTGCTGAAGTGGTTTGATAAGAGCGACATCCTCTTTATGCCCTCACGGTCAGAGGGGATGCCGGTGGTCGGTGTCCAGGCACTGGCCAAAGGATTGGCGATCGTTGCCAGCCGCGTAGGCGGCTTTGTCGATCTGGTGGATGACGATAAAAATGGATATTTAATTCAGGAAATGGATGCCACTACATTCTCGCATTCCCTGGCAAGTCTGCTGTCAGACTCACAGCGTTTGTTGGCGTTCCGGATTGCCAGCCTGGAGAAGGCAAGATCGTTCGAGCTGGATCAAATTGTGAAGGAATACGAAAATATTTTTCTAAGAGTCAAACATGACTGAGAAACAGACTGTGTTTGTTACAGGTGGATGCGGCTTTATTGGCACAAATCTGGTGCGGTCTCTGGTGAGGAGTGGAAGATATCGTGTCCTGAATCTGGATGCACTCACGTATGCAGCCAACCTGCTTTCGCTTGCAGATCTTGAGCAGAATCCAGATTATCAGTTTGTGAAAGGCAATATTACCGATCGGGAACTGGTTGCCTCCCTGTTCGAAAAATATCAGCCTGTGGGTGTCTTCCACCTCGCGGCGGAAACCCATGTGGATCGTTCCATTGTGAGCGCCGATGATTTTGTGCAAACGAACGTGGTTGGCACTTACACGATGCTGGAAGCTGCACGAACGTATTGGGAAGGTCTATCGGGTGATCTGAAAAATTCATTTCGTTTTTTGCACGTTTCCACCGATGAAGTGTTTGGCTCGCTGGGAGAGGCTGGATATTTCTCTGAAGAGACGCCCTATGCACCCAACTCTCCTTATTCTGCCTCCAAGGCGGCCAGCGATCATTTTGTGCGTGCCTATCATCATACATACGGCCTGCCCACTCTCATCACCAACTGTTCCAATAATTATGGTCCCTATCAATTTCCGGAGAAGATGATCCCCTTGATGATCTTGAACGCGCTCTCCGGCCGGCCTTTGCCCGTCTATGGAGCGGGTGCAAATGTGCGGGATTGGATCTATGTGGAGGATCATTGCAAGGCCGTCAAACTGGTCTTCGAGAAGGGCAAGTCGGGTGAGACCTATGTCGTGGGTGCCGGGAACGAACGCAGGAACATCGACCTGGTGAATCAAATTTGCCGTCTTCTCGATGAGATGGCGCCGCCGACCGAGGTGCATGTTCTGCGCGCGCAGGGGTTGAAAAGTTATTCCGAATTGATCCGCTTTGTCGAAGATCGCCCCGGCCACGATCATCGTTATGCGATCGATTCGGCCAAGATCACGCGTCAGTTAGGCTGGCAGGCCGAGGTGGGGTTCGAAGCGGGGCTGCGTCGCACGATTGAGTGGTATCTGTCCAATCCCGAATGGGTGGATCAGGCCAGCGGCGGTTCTTATGGAGAATGGATCAGGCAGAATTACGCCTGGCGCGCCCAAAAGGAGCACAAATGAAAGGGATCATTCTGGCAGGCGGGAGAGGAACGCGCCTCTATCCTCTGACCATTGCCACCAGTAAACAGTTGTTACCTGTCTACGACAAGCCGATGGTGTACTATCCGCTTTCCACGCTCATGCTGGCCGGAATCCGTGAGATCCTTGTTATCAGCGCTCCAGAGGTTTTGCCTGCCTTCAAAGAGCTTCTGCAAGATGGCTCGCAGTGGGGATTGAAGTTCGAGTATGTAGTACAGGCAGAACCGCGCGGCCTGGCGGATGCATTTTTGGTTGGAAGCGAATTTATCGGTAGTGGAACCGTTTGCCTGATCCTGGGTGATAACATTTTATATGGCGAAGGGATGATCTCATTACTGCACGAGTGTGCAGCCTTGCAGGAAGGTGCCATCATCTTTGGCTATAAGGTGAATGATCCTGAGCGCTATGGAGTTGTGGAGTTCGATGACCAGTACCGGGTTTTGAGCGTCGAAGAGAAACCCAAACAGCCTCGTTCCAGCTATGCCGTGCCGGGGATCTATTTTTATGATAATCAGGTTGTTGATTTTGCCAGGTCTCTCAAACCATCTGCACGCGGTGAGCTGGAGATCACGGATTTAAACAGGGTTTATTTGGAAAGAGGACAGTTGAACGCCAGGCTTTTTGGGCGCGGGATTGCCTGGCTGGATGCAGGGACACATGAGTCGCTGCTGCAAGCGGGTTCATTCATCCAAACGATCCAGGAAAGACAAGGTCTGATGATCTCATGCCCTGAGGAAATTGCTTATCGAATGGGGTATATTTCGAAGGAGCAATTGTGCGAATTGGGGAAAAAACTGGCTGGTAATTCATATGGCGAATATATTCTTGGGGTGGCAAGAGATGCAGCTGCTGAAGGAGCCTGATGTCACTTAAAACTGTCTGCACGATCGTGGGCGCGCGACCTCAATTCGTTAAGGCCGCGCCGGTGTCGCGTGCACTGGCTGCATCATTCCACGAGGTATTGATCCACACAGGGCAGCATTACGATTATGGCATGTCGGATGTGTTCTTCCAGGAAATGGAGATGCGCCCGCCGGATTTCCATCTGGGAGCGGGCGGCGGAACGCATGCCGAACAGACCGGCAAAATGCTGGTCGAGATCGAAAAGATCCTGAATTCGGTCAAGCCGGATTGTGTGTTGGTCTATGGGGATACCAATTCAACATTGGCAGGGGCGCTCGCGGCCGCCAAGCTGCAGATTCCGCTCGCACACGTGGAGGCCGGGCTGAGGTCCTATAACCGGGCGATGCCCGAGGAGATCAATCGCGTATTGACCGATCATGTCTCCAGTCTGTTGTTTTGCCCTACCGATGCAGCCATCGAAAACCTGGCAAAAGAGGGGATTACAAAGGGGGTTCATCGTGTGGGAGATGTAATGTACGACGCTCTTCTATACAATCTGGTAATCGCGCGGAAACGTTCGACGATCCTGCAATCGTTCGGGCTTCAGAAAGGAACTTATGCACTGGCAACTGTCCATCGTGCTGCCAATACAGATGACCTGGCGCGGATGGCGGCAATACTCAATGCGCTTGGGTCGTTTTCTATGCAGGTAATCTTCCCTGTCCACCCGCGCACACGCAAAATAATCCGGGAAGCGGAGTTATCTGTTTCAGAGAATGTCAGGATGGTCGAGCCGGTAGGGCACTTCGATATGCTGGTCCTTCAGGAAAATGCAAATTGTATCCTGACGGATTCGGGTGGGATGCAAAAGGAAGCTTATTTGCTGGGTGTGCGCTGTATCACCCTGCGTGAAGAGACAGAATGGGTGGAAACGGTGCAGGCCGGTTGGAACAAACTTACCGGAGTGGACGGGGCCGCCATCCGAGATGCATTCGAGTCCTGGCATCCATCCGCCGACCGACCGGCATTATATGGGAACGGGAACGCTGCCGGTGAAATCTGCCGGGTTCTGAGCCAGCAGTTTCTATAAAGTGTTTTTAGCAAGCAACATTATCATTATGACGTCAGGCATATAATTGGGATACGGTTGAAAAAAACGTATCCTTTTCATTTTTCATAGTGAAAAACTACAAAATTGTAAATAAAACACCTTCCGTTTAAAGACTCCGTGGACGGCTGCCATCATATAATACAAGTAGTAGTACCTTTCAAAAGCGCCGATTCGGCACTGCCCAGACATAAAACCTGGGCCTCATTTGACTTAAGTGCACGCCGATAAGGAATTCACACGGTGCTTGCGTATGATGCTGTTATTGATGAAAGGAATTATTTAGAAACCAGCATAGTGCAGAATATTTATAGGAAGGCTTCAATGGATTGTACTTTTTTATCTTGTTACATCGCGTCTTAGGGGTTATCTGTACTCATGAAAGGAAAAAGCATATGAAACACTCATTCAAAAATTTGTTCATGGTCGTTATGATTCTTGTTTCCTTAATTGGCAGCAGCATTCAAACGACACCTGTGAATGCATTGGGGTCACTTACAAAGGTACCTAACCTGAGCAGTCCAGGGGTTGCTAAGTTATCTGGTGTGTGGTCTGCTGATGCCAACAATGTCTTTTCGGTAGGATATGGCAGTACAAGTATGGGGGCCGCCAAATTGCCAATCGTTTATAGAGGTAGTGGTACTAATTGGACGTATACCAATTTTTCAACTAGTGACCTGCCGGCCACTTGGGGGAATGGTGAATTCTATGCTGTGTGGGGTGCTAACACCAGCAATGTCTTTGCAGTAGGAACTGGCGGTCCTGGAACCAACCCAACTCTACCTATGGCGTTCCGGTGGAATGGGACGAACTGGACCTCATACTATGTTCCCCTGCCCACAACGCCCGTTACATTTGAAGTTGGCTTCTTATATGGTGTCTGGGGGACCAGTGCCAGCAACGTCTATGCCGTAGGATCTGGCAATGATGCGGCCGGTACAAATTATCCTATCGTGTCCCATTGGAATGGTAGCAGTTGGTCATCCATAGGACTGGCCCTACCCACCAATCCGGACTGGCACGATGCCTATTTAAGAGCTATATGGGGATCCAGTGCCACTGACATTTGGGCGGCTGGAAATGGCGAGAATAGCGGTGGAGATATTGTGCCCGTGCTGTACCACTATAATGGTACTGGTTGGTCTCCAGCTACTAGATCCCTGCCCCCAGGCTGGTCCAATGGTTATTTGTATGGCATATGGGGCTCCTCTGGGAATGACATTTACGCAGTAGGGTCTGGCACCAATGCGAGTGATGTAACTGTTCCACTGGGGTATCGTTACAATGGTTCCACTTGGACTTCGTACACTCCGTCTCTGCCCTCAACAAGCTGGGAGTCCGGCGAGTTGATGAGTGTATGGGGCGTCGATGCCAATAATATTTACGCGGTGGG
>DASTJG010000366.1:0-22898 GCA_035716785.1 Anaerolineales bacterium | reverse complement strand
ACGGCTGTTATGTTACTCGCTTATGCAGCGAGGGGCATAGCAGCGTAGGAAGTGCGATTGGCACTTGATTTTTTGCGCTGAGTTTACGAGTTCGGCGCCTCTCGGCTCGCATTCCGGGACCAGCCTCTCCCGTCGAAGCCTGTCATCCCCGGGATTAAGACAAGTCGTCATCAACTTGTCTTACAAAAATTATTATAGCACATTGTAGACAGGGTTTATCTTGCTCAACAGGCATCTTTATGCTAGACTGTTGTCATATTCTTACACCCCACCACCTCGTAAAGCATTTGATGAAGCGTGCGGGGTACAAGGAACAACCTCGTTATGAGCGAAAAGATCCTCATCATTGATGACGATCTGGATACACTGCGACTGGTCGGTCTTATGCTCCAGCGTCAGGGATACCAGATCAGCGCGGCGACCAACGGACAGCAGGGATTGGAGAAAGCCTTCGAAGAGGACCCGGACTTAATCCTGCTTGATGTGATGATGCCCGACATGGATGGATACGAAGTCACACGGCGTTTACGCCAGAATTCCGTGACGGCGGCAACTCCCATCCTGATGTTCACAGCCAAGAGCCAGTTGGATGACAAGGTGATCGGATTTGAAGCTGGTGCAGATGATTATCTGACCAAACCGACACATCCCTCCGAGTTACAGGCGCGCGTCAAGACGTTGCTTGCGCGGGCAGATGATAAAAAAGCGAACATCAGCCCTGCCGAAGATGCAAATCGAGGTTATGTGATGGGCGTGCTCGGCGCGCGCGGCGGACTTGGCACCACGACCATGGCCGTGAACCTGGGAGCCGGTCTGCGATCACGGACAAAAGCTGAAGTCATTGTGGCAGAGATGATTCCCGGGCAGGGAACCCTGGCGCTCGATGCCGGCATAACCAGTTCGAATGGGCTTGTGGATCTCCTGAGTCTCAAAAAATTGGCTGACATCACTCGCGAGAAGACACGCGAAGCGCTCGTTCCACATGCGTCAGGTCTGAAATTATTGCTTGCTTCAGACCGTCCACGTGACATGCATTTGACCAGCCAGACTGCCAACTATGAGGCAACCGTTCGGAGGCTTTCGACCCTGGCTCGCTTCATTATTCTTGATCTTGGCGCGGGGATACAACCTTTTGCTCAAAAGATCCTGCCGCTTTGTAACGAGGCCTTTATTATTCTGGAGGGTGTGCCAAATACCATCATGTATACCCGGGCCCTTATAGAAGATATTGCAGCACTGGGTATCTCCAGGAAAAGTATCAAGGTAATATTGAACAATCGCATCCGTTCGGATACCCAGTTGCCTTCCAGCCAGGTACAGGCAAAGCTGGAGCATGAGATCCTGAGCACCCTCACACCCGCTCCCGAATTATTTGTGCAGGCCAGCCGTGTCCAGACACCCGCAATTTTGTGCCAGCCCGAAAGTCTGACAGCCCGGCAGATCACAAAAGTTGTGGAGTATGTTGTGGAAAAAGAGGCGCTCCCGCGATGACTGAACCCGCCAGTCCGGCACTCGCCCCCAGCTCGGCGATTGAGGACGCGGCGGTGTTAATCCGCAAAGCAGAGCGCGCCGTGGTATTGACAGGAGCCGGGATCTCCACACCCTCGGGTATCCCGGACTTCCGCTCGGAGGGGTCAGGACTGTGGTCGCGCGACGAGCCCATGGAAGTTGCTTCCTTAAGTACATTTCGGACAGCCCCGGAACGTTTTTTTAACTGGTTCCAGCCGCTCGCCTCTCAAATCTTCAATGCTCAGCCAAACGCCGCTCATCTCGCGCTGGCTGAATTCGAAAAAGCCGGACATGTGCGTACGGTGCTCACGCAAAACATTGACGGTTTACATCAGAAGGCCGGCTCGAAAAGCGTTGTGGAAATCCATGGGACACTGCGCACTCTTTCCTGTACAAACTGTTTCAGACAAGTTGAGTCAGGTCCCTGGTTGCAGCCTTACATCGAGACGGGGAAGATCCCCCGGTGCTTAAACTGCAATGGAATATTAAAGCCAGATGTGATATTGTTTGGAGAACAATTGCCACAAGCTGCATGGTATGAGGCCCAGCGCGCCGCGCGTCAGTGTGATTTGATGGTGGTCGCCGGTTCTTCTCTCGAAGTGCTCCCCGTTGCCCGATTGCCAATGCAGGCACTTGACCGGGGCGCACATCTGATTATCATCAATAACACACCCACTTACTTGAATGTACGCGCAGATGTCATCATTATGGATGATGTAGCCACCACCTTACCCAAAATCGCGAAACGAGTGTTCCATGGCTGAGATCAAAACCCAAACCCTGGATAGTTACCTGCGAGTGATCGAAATCTCACGCGACCTGGCATCCACTCTGGATCTCGACATCCTGCTGGATGACATTGTGCGCGCCGCCGCGGATATTACCCGCGCAGAAGCCGCTTCCATTCTGCTGTACGACGACACCGCCCGCCAGCTCTACTTTCAGGTTGCCACCAATATCGACGAGCCAACCATGCGCGGTCTCATCGTGCCGCTCGACAAGAGCATTGCCGGCTGGATCGTGACCAATCGTCGGTCGGCGCGCATCGATGACGCCCACAAAGATGAACGTCACTTTGGTGAAGTGGAGCAGACCGTCGGATATTCCACGAAATCCCTGCTGGGCATTCCGTTGATCACGAAGAACAAGGTTGTGGGCGTGTTGGAAGTGATCAATAAAAAGAAAGGCAAGTTCACCGACCCAGACGAGTCCATGCTCTCCGTGCTGGGAGCGCAGGCAGCGGTCGCGATCGAGAACGCGCGCCTGTTCCAGCAGTCGGACCTGATCGCCGAATTCGTCCACGAGCTGCGGACACCGCTGGCTTCGCTGAGCACGGCCACGTACCTGTTGCTGCGGCCCGAGATGTCGCGCGAGCAGCGCGATCAGATCGTCAATAACATCCACAATGAAACTCTGCGATTGAACTCACTGGCTTCTTCCTTCCTCGACCTGGCTCGCCTGGAATCGGGGCGCGTGCAGTTCCGCAAGACACGTTTCAGCGTGGCAGACCTGATCTATGAGTGCCGCGACGTCATGATGTCCAAGGCGCAGGAAACAAATGTTCAGATCCGCGTAGATGTCCCCAATGACATGCCGCTCATGGAAGCCGACCGGGACAAGATCAAACAGGTCCTGCTCAACTTGTTAAGCAATGCGATCAAATACAACCGACCGAACGGTTTTGTGACGATCAGCAGCGCTTTCGATCAGTTGAACATATCCATTGTTGTTCAGGATACAGGTCTGGGCATCCCGGAAGAGTCCATTCCACACCTTTTTGAAAAATTCTATCGGGTACGTGAGCATGAGGGCGCCACCGGCACAGGTTTGGGGCTTTCGATCAGCAAACAGATCATCCAGGGGCACAATGGCCGCATTGAAGTCAAGAGCAAGATTGGTGTAGGAACATCATTTGCCATTCAAATTCCCCGCCAGACGAGAACACCTCCGCGCAACAACGAAGCCTTCTAGGCTTTGGAGTCAGCCACTGCCCGAAGGGCGTGCTGGCGAAGTTGTGCAGAAGCAAGCTTCTGCACTCCACATTTAAAATCCGATCAACACTTTGAGCACGCCTGTTTCTGCAGCGTGCTCAAATGCTTTTAAACCATCTTCCAGCTTGAACTCCTGCGCGATCAGAACGGTTGGATCCACTTGTCGTGATTCCATCAGACGCAGGGCCGGTTCGAAAGGACCGCAGCGAGAGCCGATCAGGTTGATCTCGTCCACAACCATCGAGGAAAAATTGACATGGATATCGCCTTTGTAGGTGGATTTAAGCACCAGCGTTCCGCGCGGACGAATAGCCTGCCGCGCCAACGAAAAGCCACTCGGCGACCCGGTCGCCTCCACCACGATATCCCACCGCCAGGGTTTGATCTGCTCCTCAGTGATGATCCTGATCCCGCGTGCCTTCAACAGCTTTTGCTGGTGTACATGGCGCGCCACCACGTGCAGATCACAGCCGGTCAGTGCGAGCGTTTGAGCGATGAGCTGCCCGAGCCGCCCCGCGCCGATCAGCAGGACCCGATCTGTGGGCCGCACCTGGATCTGCTGCTGGATCTCCAGCGCAGCGGCGAGTGGTTCGGTGAAAGCTGCCATCTCATCCGGGACAGAGTCGGGGACGCGATGCAGATTGGCAATTGGCAAAGTAGTAAATTGAGCAAATACCCCAGCGCGGTTGACGATCCCCAACACCGTACGATTCTCACAATGCGTCTGGCGCCCATTCAAGCATTGTTCGCATTGGTGACAGACAACGTTGATCTCACCCACCACTCGTTGACCGACCCACGCAGGCTCATCGGCTTCTACCACCTCGCCGACGAACTCATGGCCGAGAATTCCAGTATACGGATAATACCCTTTGACCAATTCAAGGTCAGTACTGCAAATCCCTGCCTTGCGGATTTTGATCAAGGACTCATTCTGTTTACGCGGTTGAGGGACAGCGCGCAGCGAGATTTTGTTGTTTTCCAGCCAGAGAGAGTTCATCTTCACTCCTCAGAAACCGCCCATTGATTGCGCCCATTGTTCTTTGCTTTATAGAGGGCATCATCAGCGCGCGCAATTAACGTCTGCCAGTCCTCCTGATGTACTCTGTATTGAGCAATTCCGATACTGATTGCCGCCCCAATCTCCTGGTCGCCAGTCTTGATCTGTAGGGAGCGAACATGTTTGCATAGTCGTTCCGCCTGTTGCGCGGCAGCTTTCAGCGTGCTGTGCGGCAGGACGATCAGGAATTCATCTCCGCCATACCGCCCGATCGTATCAGGGTAGCGAATGTGATCTCGCATCTCACTTGCCAGCCTTCGCAGCACCTCATCACCAACAGCATGACCATGGGTATCATTGATCTGCTTGAAGTGATCGACATCCAGAATGGAAACGGTCAACGGGGTGCCAAAACTATCCGAGAAAGTGACCTCGCGCTGCAAGTCCCCAATGATCTGCTTTCGATTGGGAAGGTAGGTCAACGTGTCGGTGTGGGATACTTCATCCGCCTGCGCGATCACTGCTTTTAATTCCGTTTCCTTGATACTCAGGATGCGCTTTGCACTCTGCAGTTCCGCCGTAATCGCCTCAAGCATGGGGGCAAGGTTGACCGGTTCTCCAATGAAGAGGATGTTTTCGCCCGGCATGGGTATGAAGAGACAGACGAATTGATCATTGCGCGTCTCGCCGGTGAATTCCAGTTCCCCTTTGGTGCGGATGCGCTGGCCAAGAGCAGTTGAAAACAATTCATCGAAATCTTCTTCACTGGAAGCTGCAAGAAAACGCTTCAAATACATCTGCTCGTGGCGAGTCTGTTTGAACAGACCAAAAGCTGGATTCCAGGAAATCAGGCTGCCATCTTTGTCCAGCAGGACCACTAACGAACTTGTGGCTTCCAAAAACGCTTCGACGCCGTATTGCGAAAACAGCATTGTTAGTTCGTTCAACTTTGTACCCTCACTTAACGTGCCCCTCGCCTCCCAAATTGGCGTTCGAGCATATCGACAGACAGATGGATCATCGTTGGCCTGCCGTGCGGACAGGTACGCGGTGAATCACAGGACTCAAGATCGTTCAACAAAGCGCGCTGTTCTTCATTCGATAATGCCTGCCCGGCCTTGACAGCCATCCTTTTGCAGACGCGCCCCGCAAGCTTCGCTTCGATCTCATTTTGCAAAGGCGCTTCATCTTCCTCAAAGTCCTCCACCAGCGCGCGCAAGGCAGCAGAGGGATCACTGCCCATGAACAGCGCAGGCATCGCGCGCACCTGGAATGTATTCGGTCCAAACTCTTCCACGTCGAAGCCCAGGTGTTGAAGAATGGGCAGATTGGCGATCAGTAAATTTGCAGATTGAGGAGGAATTGTCACAATAGCCGGGGCTAACAGGGCCTGTGATGGGATGTTCTTCATCGCATGTTGCGTCATCAGTTTTTCGAACAGGACCCGTTCGTGCGCGGCGTGCTGGTCGATCAGGTACAACCCATCGGGTCCTTCGGCGACGAGATAGGTCGCACCGATCTGGCCGACGAGGCGGAGCAGCGGTATATTTCCGACTTCAGATTTACGACTTACGATTTCCGATTGATTGCTGGTTACTGGTAACTGGTCACTGGATACTGACGACTGACTGCTACTCACTGGTAACGGTTCATCATGCCCGATCGCCCAGTCCAATCCAACATGTCGCGGCTGTTCGGCGGGGGCCGTCCGCGCCGTACCCCATAATGATGGCGCGACGTTCGGTACAGGCGAATAAGCCAGCAGGGCTCGGCGCACCGCGCGCTGGACGAAGCTAAAGACCTTATCCGGAGTTCGGAAGCGCACTTCTGCCTTTGCCGGGTGGACATTGACATCGACATCCTGGGGTGGGATTTCCAGGAAGAGTGCGGTCAATGGATAACGTCCCACCATCAGCAACGTGTGGTAGGCTTGCAAAAGCGCGGTGTTCAGCGAAACATCATGTACCCAGCGACCGTTGAGAAAGAAAGTTATTTCCTTGCGATTGGAGCGTGTCAGAGAAGTAGGGCTGATAAACCCCGTCAGGTTGAACCCCTCTTCTGCAGATTGGATCTCCAGCAGTTGTTTGGCAACATCCACACCGTATAACGCGGCAAGGATGGTGCGCCGGTCGCCATCGCCTGAAGTCTGCAAAACAATATTCTTACCATCAGATAACTTGAAGCGTTTCTCAGGATAAGCCAGCGCATAACGCGTGACCAACGAATCGGTTGCGCGACGCTCGGTAGTGTCACTCTTCAAGAACTTTAGCCGCGCCGGGACGTTGTAGAACAGATCCTCCACCCGCACAGTTGTGCCGATGGTCGTCCCGACTTTTGTGAGTCCGCCTGCGAGCGTGCCGCCTTCCACACGCAGACGAGCACCTTCCTTTTCATCCTGCACGCGCGAGGTAATGGTCATGCGCGCAACGGAGCCGATGGAAGCGAGGGCCTCGCCGCGAAATCCAAGCGTGGAGATGGAAAAAAGGTCATTGGAGTGGATCAGCTTGGAGGTCGCGTGACGCGAGACTGCCAGTTCCAGCTCATCGGAAGGGATCCCCGACCCATCGTCCGCAACTTCGATCAATTTTTTGCCTGCCTCTTCCACGGCAATCGTTACGGAACGCGCCCCGGCATCCAGAGAATTTTCCAGCAACTCTTTGACAACAGAAGCAGGTCGCTCGATCACCTCACCCGCTGCGATCTGTGATGCGACCTCAGGCGAAAGCAAACGAATAGGCATGCCGAGATTATAACCGCTATAATTGTTAGTTCAGATGCCTTGAAAGAGACAGCCTTGCTGGAGACAAAATGAAACGAATTTTATTGGTAACCAGTTTAATAATGTCGTTGGCAGCCTGTGTTCCTGCAATCCAAATCCCAGCGGCGACGCCTACATTTACAACAATACCATCTGCCACGGTGACACAGTTTCCAACGTTAACACCCACCCTTTCCCCAACACTTTCGCCAACGCCCGATCCCTATTTCACCTGGACTATCGACTATCTGCGCTCACGCACCTATGGAGGCGGGCAGATCGAATTTCTGGAAGTCCTGGGCCAGAACCTGTATTTCACACGCTATCTTATCCGTTATCCCAGTGACGGGCTGAATATTTATGGATTTGCAAACATCCCCAATGAGGCAGGTATATATCCTGTCATCATTGCCTTGCACGGCTACATCGATCCCGCCATTTACAACACACTCGACTACACCACCCACTACGCCGATGCGCTGGCAAGCGCGGGGTACATCGTTCTGCACCCGAACCTGCGCAGCTACGCGCCATCAGACAGTGGCGAAAATCTCTTCCGCGTGGGAATGGCAATCGACGTGCTCAACCTCATTGCCCTGGTCCAATCGCAAAGCGGCGGGACAGACCCGCTGAGGACTGCCAGCCCGAGTCGGGTCGGGCTATGGGGACACAGCATGGGCGGCGGCATCTCGACGCGCGTTTTGACAGTTACAGACGATGTCAAAGCTGCAGTGCTGTATGCCGCCATGAGCGGGGATGAACGAAAAAATTTCGAAGCCATTTACCAGTGGTCCGGGCAGGCACGCGGGCTGGAGGAACTCAACATCCCAGTCGAGGTGCTCAATCGTATCTCACCAATGTATTTCCTTGGCAATATCAATGCCGCGGTCAGTATCCATCATGGCATGGCAGATGAGCTGGTTCCACTGGAATGGTCGGTGACGACCTGTGACCAGCTCACAGCGCTCGGCAAGAACGTGGAATGTACCTACTATGAAAACATGCCCCATACTTTCTACGGTTCGGGCGATGAGGAATTCATTCAGAACGCGGTTCAGTTTTTCAATCAGAATTTGAAAACACCTTGACCTTGCCACAGAACTCACGGGGCCCTTCGAGAATCAAAAAACTTATTTTTTCTCAGTGCCCTCCCCCGGCGCCTGCATGATTTGCCAAGCAAATCAGGGCAGGTGTGTGGCTTAATTTGCCAAAAAGGTATAATCATCTCATGCGGTTTACCACTTTATTTTTCGATCTTGACGACACACTTTACCCGTCTTCAACAGGTCTCTGGCATGCGATCAAGGAGCGCATGAACCTCTATATGCTCGAGCGGGTTGGGATTCCTGAAAACGACATCCCATTTTTGCGCGAACAATACTTCAAAATGTATGGGACGACGCTGCGCGGTTTAGAGGAAAGGCATAACGTTGAAAAAGAGGACTTCCTGGCCTTTGTGCATGACCTGCCTCTCAAGGATTATTTGACCCCCAACCCGATCGTGCGGGAGGTGATCGCGTCGCTGCCGACCCGCAACTTGATCTTCACAAACGCGGACGTTCCCCACGCCCGGCGCGTCCTGAGCGTGCTCCAGCTCGATGACCTTTTCGAGGCAATTGTGGACGTCAATGCAGTCGCGCCGTATTGCAAGCCCATGCCCGAATCCTTTGCCATCGCCATGGACCTGGCGGACGAACCCGATCCGCGCAAATGTGTGATGATCGACGACCTGCCGCGCACTACGCGTGCGGCGCTCAATGTGGGCATGGCAAGCCTGTTATATGGCTGCGACAAAATCACAGAGGATGCCAGCGGAGTCTTTACAGACTGGACTCACCTGCCCATCCTCTTAGGAGACGAGTAGCAGGCACACGGTATGTATATTCTTGTGTACTTGTCTACCTGTTTACAAACTACCAGGATCATGAAATGGAATTAAACAGCCCTGCAATCGGTTTACTGATCATCATCCTGCTGGTCATTGGCGCAAACTTCGTGATGTATGCCATTGCGCGCGGCGCGGCCAAAGGCGGCAATTCACGCTGGATGTCTGCCTTGAAGGATTCCTTGAGCAAGCCCATGAATACACCCGCGAACAAGTCCATGGATGAGCTGAGAAAAAGGGTGGAGGAACTTGAAAAGGAGAAAAATGGCGAGTAATTCCGCCGTTTGAAGCGGTTTTGCAGGTTGGGGCACACTTTACAAATTGTATACGCCGTTCATATACAAACACAATTGTTCATTCATCGTATATTAATCACAGCATAGTATCTTTAGTCAGTTTTTCGTTATTGATTACGGAGGCATTTGTGAACAAAACCACCAGAGTACTGCTAGGCTTTTTTGTTGGGAGCATTCTCCTGGCTGGAGCTTTCGCCAGCGGACTTATCGTTGGAAATGTTTTGCCAAAGACTTTTCAATGGAACGGGATCAGCAATTTACTTCCAAACCCACCCGCTGTCCAACCCGAACAGCAGGCCACGACACCCGAGGAATTGCAGACCCTGTTTGTTCCCTTCTGGGAAGCATGGAATATCGTCCATGAACAGTATGTGGATCAGCCTGTCGATGACGAATTGCTCATGCAAGGCGCGATCCGCGGCATGATGGATGCCCTGGGAGATCAACAGACCTTCTACATGGAGCCGCAACTCTATGAAAATGAAAGCACTTCCCTGCAGGGCTCGTATGAAGGGATTGGCGCTTACGTGGACACCGACGGAGATTATCTGACCATTGTCAGCCCGATCGAAGGTTCTCCGGCCGACCTGGCAGGGCTGCGGCCCGGAGACAAGGTGATCGCGATCGATGGCGAAGACATGACAGGGGTTGCCCCAGAGCAGGCGCGTTTAAAGGTGCTGGGGCCGGAGGGGACCAGGGTCACTTTAACGATCGCACGCGAAGGTGAGCCAAAACCGCTCGAGGTGAGCATCACCCGCGCCAAGATCACCATCCACAGTGCCGAGGGCAAAATGCTCGAAAATGACATTGCCTATATCGACATCAACACTTTTGGTGATCGAACGACTCAGGAACTGCGCGCTGCCCTGGATGAATTACTCAAGCAAGATCCGAAGGGCATCATCATCGATCTGCGCAATAACCCCGGGGGCTATTTGACAACCGCGGTGGAAGTCTCTTCAGAATTCATCGATGAAGGTGTGATTTTATATGAGCAGTATGGCGACGGCCGACGCGATGAACACAAGGCGCTTGGGCGCGGGCAGGCAACCGATATCCCTATCGTTGTGTTGATCAACGAAGGTTCCGCCTCTGCTTCCGAGATTCTCGCGGGTGCATTGCAGGATTATGGACGCGCCAAGCTCGTCGGTGTCCAATCCTACGGAAAAGGTTCCGTGCAGAACTGGGTGCCCCTCTCCAACAATCAGGGCGCGGCGCGTGTAACGATTGCCAAATGGCTCACGCCGAAGGAACGCGCTATCGATCACGTTGGTTTGGCGCCCGACGTGTGGGTTGAAATGACACTGGAAGATTTTGAGGCAGAGCGGGATCCGCAACTGGACGCGGCCATCGAGACCTTGCAGTCCATGCTGAACGGGAATCCCATCCCCACCTCCCAGTCGACCTCTGTTCCCGAGCCAACTTTTACCCCTGGTCCATAATATTGTTTTGTTTTGAAAGGAAGGAACTATGCTTCTCTTTGATCCTTTTTATCTGATCTTCATGATCCCGGCCTTTATCCTGATGGGCATCACCTCCTGGTATGTGCGGCATGCCTATAATAAATGGAGTAAGATACGCGCCACCAGCGGCTTGACCGGTCATCAGGCTGCTCAACGCCTGATCTCCACCGGCAGCCTCTACGGCGTGCAGGTGCAGGGTACGGCAGGACAACTCAGCGATCACTATGACCCGCGCAACAAGACTCTTTTTCTTTCCCAGGGGGTCGCGAACAGCCCATCCGTAGCGGCGGTCGCGATCTCCGCGCACGAACTCGGTCACGCTATGCAGGATGCCGAGAATTATTTTCCGATGACCGTCCGCTCGGCGCTTGTGCCGGCCGTGAATATCGGCTCGAACCTGGGCTGGATCTTGATTTTGATCGGACTCTTTTTGCGCCAACCCAACCTTGCCTGGGTGGGTGTGATTGTCTTCTCGGCCGGCGCGCTGTTTGCTCTGGCAACCCTGCCGGTGGAATTCAATGCCTCGGCACGTGCCAAAGAGCTGCTCTATGCAACAGGCATCATTCAGACGGAAGAGGAACGCCGCGGCGTCAACCAGGTGCTCAACGCCGCGGCATTGACCTATGTTGCCGGGCTGGTCACTGCCGTCATGCAATTACTCTATTATGTATTCCTTGTCGGTGGCATGGGCAGGCGCAGAGATTAGTTTCACGTCATTGCTTCGTCATGGCACTGTGTGCCATGACGAAGCAATCTCTCATCAGGTAATGAATCGAAAACACCCGCGAAGGTTTCGCGGGTGTTTGTGTATAATCTTCCCGGTATGCGGAAATTCATATTCATCCTGGTTCTCTTCCTTGGCGCCGCGTTTGTTTATCTCAGTTTTGGTGAGCTGGAAAGCATTGCCCGCACTCTCCAGCATGGAAATATCTGGTTTATTCTTCTGGCTGTCCTGATTCAATTTGCCTGGTTCCTTGTGGCAGGTTTGATATTTCAATCCCTCTATCGTGTCCTTGGAATGAAGGATACCATTTATCAGCTTTCCCTTCTGGCTGCTTCAGCAAATTTCATCAACATCGTGGCGCCCAGTGCCGGAGTGGGCGGGGTGGCCGTTTTCATCAGCAACGCCAGGCGCAATGGACAATCGGTTGGGAAGGTGACTGTTGCCAGTATGCTCTATCTGTTTTTGGACTACCTGGCTTTCCTGTTCGTGCTTGCTCTCGGATTGATCGTCCTCATCCGTCGCAATGACCTCGACCCGACTGAGATCGCCGCCTCTGGCGTGATGTTCGCCATTGCCGCCGGCCTTGGTTTTTTGTTGTACTTAGGCTCACGTTCTGCAGACGCCCTGGGCAATACACTGGCATGGATGGCGCGCCTGGTTAATCGCGTCGTACGGCCCTTTATTCATCGAGATTATCTCAACGAAGCGCGTGCATACGAATTTGCCCATGAGATGGCAGGCGATCTTAAGTCTTTACCGGAGAAAGTTCATACGCTTGGACTTCCTTTCCTGTACTCGTTCGTGAGCAAGGCCTTGTTGATGGGTGTGCTGTTGGTGGTCTTCATGGCTTTTCAAGTCCCGTTTTCGGCCGGAACGATCATCGGTGGTTTTGCAATCTCCTATCTTTTCCTGGTGGTTTCTCCAACCCCCTCTGGTGTAGGCATTGTGGAAGGGATCATGCCGCTGGCGCTTTCCTCCCTGCGTGTTCCCTGGAGCGAAGCGGTCATCATCACACTCGCCTATCGAGGCGTTACCTTCTGGCTTCCCCTGGGATTGGGCGCCGCTGCATTCCGAATCCTGGAAAAGGGAAAGTAAGCCTCCATGCCGCTTGTCTCTCTTCTGGATTTCTGGAGGCGTGACCCGGACACCGCGCCCAACCTTGTCGCCTGGCAGACATTGCCTGCGCGCCCCGCGCAAACGCATCCTTTCCCGGATGACCTGCCTGTTCCCGTTAAACAGACTCTGATCGCCTCCGGCATCCACACCTTGTACTCGCACCAGCTCGAAGCCTGGACTCACGCGCGCGCGGGCGAGAACGTGATCCTTTCCACCGGCACCGCCAGCGGAAAGACCCTTGCCTACAACCTGCCGGTCTTTGCTTCTTTATTGCAAGACCCAAACGCCCGCGCCTTATATCTTTTTCCAACGAAAGCCCTCACACAAGATCAGTTATCCAATCTACAGTCTTTCAATGCGAACCTGAACCCTGACACTTCGCACCTGATACCTGCCATCTACGATGGTGACACTCCTCAAAAAGACCGCCCCGCCATCCGCAAGCAAGCGCGGATTGTCCTGTCAAATCCCGATATGCTGCACACGGGCATCCTGCCGCACCACACCAACTGGAGTGACTTCTTCACGCACCTCCGTTTTGTGGTGATCGACGAAACACATACCTATCGCGGCGTCTTTGGCTCGCATGTTGCCAATGTGATCCGCAGGCTCAAACGGGTGGCGAATTTCTACGGTGCTCACCCACAATTCATCATCGCCTCTGCGACCATTGGCAATCCAAAGGAACTCGCCGAGCATCTTATTGAAGAGCCAGTACATTTAATAGACAATGACGGCTCCGCCCGTGGACCACGTCACTTCATCATCTACAATCCGCCGATCACCGATCCAGCCCTAGGACTGCGAAAGTCATCCCTGCTCGAAGGCGTGCGCCTGGCACAGGATCTGCTGACAAGTAACGTTCAGTCCGTGGTCTTTGCACGGTCGAGGAGAAGTGTCGAAATTGTCTTGCGTTACTTACAGGGAAATCAATCGGTAGACTCCAGCATCGAGTCGCCCATGATCGATTACGATTCACTACCGAGTCTCCAATCGGCCGTCCGTGGTTATCGCAGCGGATATTTGCCAACCCAACGTCGCGAAATCGAAAAGGGTTTACGCGATGGAACCGTAAAAACCGTCGTGGCAACAAATGCGCTCGAACTCGGTATCGACATTGGCGGGCTGGGCGCGGCGATCCTCGTCGGCTACCCGGGAACTGTCGCTTCGGCGCGCCAGCAGGCGGGTCGCGCCGGACGCGGGCTTGAATCGGCGGCAGCAGTAATGGTCGCCTCGGCAGCTCCGCTGGACCAGTTCCTCGCCCATCATCCCGAATATTTCTTCGAGCGCTCACCCGAACAGGCACTTGTCAACCCCGATCATTTGCTGATCCTGCTCGAGCACTTGCGCTGCGCGATGTTTGAATTGCCATTTCAAAAAGGCGAGGGCTTTGGCGCGCTCTCCGGCGAAACGATCGATGAGTATTTACAGTTTCTCATTTCAAATAATGAAGCACACGAGTCACAGGAAAAAGTCTACTGGATGGCGGACCAATATCCTGCTGCCAATATTTCGCTGCGTTCGGCTTCGCCACAGGGAGTGGTGTTACAGACGACAGTGGATGATAGACCATTGACGATAGGTACGGTCGATGGCGAGAGCGCGTTGTGGATGGTGCATCCCGGCGCGGTCTACTTGCATGAAGCACAGTCGTTTTTCGTAAAAGATCTGGATCTCGAAAAACACATCGCCTACCTGAGTCCCGTCGAAAGCGACTACTACACCGAACCATTACGCAGTACCGAGGTGACCATCCTTTCTGAATCGGCAAGCGAGTCTGTGCGCGGAGCTGTAAAGAAATGGGGTGAACTGCAAGTCACGACACAAGTGACTGCTTTCCTCAAACGTCGCTGGTATACGCACGAAAATTTGGGACAGGAACCTCTGGACTTGCCCCCTACCGACCTGATGACGACCGGCTACTGGGTGTCACTCTCCGAAGAGACAGTCACGCGTCTGCGCGAAGCCGGAGCCTGGTCCAACGACCCGAACGACTACGGTCCCGGCTGGCAGAAGATCCGCGACCGCGTGCGGGAACGTGATAAATACACCTGCCAGGTCTGCGGCGCGCTGGAGACAACCCGCCAGCACGATGTACACCACAAGACTCCTTTCCGGGCCTTCACTTCCTTTGTCGAAGCCAACCGACTGGAAAATCTGATCACACTTTGTCACTCCTGTCACCGCAAAGTGGAAGAAAACGTCCGCATCCGCAGCGGACTCTCCGGGCTGGCGTACGTGCTCGGCAATCTCGCGCCGCTGTTCCTGATGTGTGATTCCGGTGACCTGGGTACGCACGTGGAACCGGTCGAGAACCAAACTTTCGGTCAACCAACTGTTGTTTTATACGACGCGATCCCCGCCGGTATCGGCTTCAGCCAAAAGCTCTTCGAGATGCATGATGAATTGATGAGGCGCGCCCTCGAACTCGTCAGCGAATGTCAGTGTGCAGATGGTTGCCCGTCGTGCGTGGGCCCGGGTGGAGAGAATGGTTATGGCGGCAAGCAGGAAGCACTGGAAATATTGAAGGAACTTACCTCCCCAGCATGAACATTCGCCTTTTGCAACGCGACGAAATCCCGCTCATCTGGCAGATCGACCGCCGCGAGGTGATCGACAACATCTATTACCTGCGCGAGGGCAAACTGGTTCTCGAGCCGGAACATTACGATATGCAGGGTTGGCCGCCGGGCGAAGCGGAAAGTTACACGCCCATCCTGCTGGATTGTTACGACCGCGGCGGTTTTTTCTGGGGCGCATTTGAGGAGGAACGGCTGGTAGGTGTGTCCATTCTGGAAAGCAAGTTTATTGGCTCAAAGCATGACACACTTCAACTTAAGTTCCTGCACATCAATCGAGATTTGCGTGGGCAGGGATTGGGCACAAAGCTTTTCGATGTGGCTGTCCAAAAAGCAAAAGAGTTAGGAGCCAAAAAGCTATATATCTCCGCAACGCCTTCAGAGCATACGGTCAATTATTACATGGGATTGGGGTGCGTTTTAGCCGCCGAACTTGATCCGCAACTATTTGCACTGGAACCGGAAGACATCCATCTTGAATATGTGATTCCTTAACAAAACGGGCAAGGACATTCGCATCACATGCCTGTGAAGTCTGTGTACATGCATTCACAGTCTCTGCGCGGGCAGGCGCAAGCCATGTACATGAACGCGCAATCGATATGCATGGCTGCGCAGTCAATACGCGGGCGTGAGAACTCGATGCGCGTGGGCGCGCAGCCTGTGCGCGAGCATGAGAATTCACTGCGCGTGGACGCGAAGTCTATGCGCGAGCGCGCGCAATTCATGCGCGGGGAATGTCATTTCGATTTTTGGTAAAAATTGACCGTTTCTTCCACAAAAATGTCTCTTTTGCCATCATGGAACCACAAAAGGGGCAACAAGCGTTAAGTAGGCATGGAGGATCCCATGAAACCGAATAATACCTACAAGCTCATCCTGGCAGGTCTACTCCTGCTCAGCGTTCTGGCCTGCAACGGGACATTTACGGCTGACTTTTCCACACCGACCAGTCCAGTTCCAATAGCATCGGCAACACTCCCGGCAACTGCGAATCCACCCTTTGTAATTTCCAGCGGTGTTCTCAATGAGACCGGCCAAAACTCGGAATATACAGTCAATGTTCAATTTCCAACAATCTCAGATAATAACGATCCGCGCGCGCAGGCATTTAATAATGAAATACAAGCTCACCTGCAGCCTCAGCTCGCTGACTTCAAAAGGGCCGTTGCTGAAACACCCAAAGATCCAACCTTTGCAGCCAGCGAGCTGACTGGGAAATACACATTAATCTTACAGACCGCTACAGTTGTGAGTATTAAGTTTGAATTTTTAGTATACATCTCCGGCGCGGCGCACCCTTATCAAATCATGACGACGGTGAATTATGATCTGGCGCAAAGCAGGCAACTGGGATTGAACGAACTATTTCTCCCCAATTCGAATTATCTCGAAGTGATCTCAAATTACTGTATTGCCGAACTCAAAAAACTTAACGTCGGCTTTGATGAGGTATCTGCTGCAGGCGCAGCACCTACCCCTGAAAACTATGAGGATTGGAATATTGCCGCTGACAGCCTGACAATTACCTTTGACCAGTATCAAGTCGCGCCAGGTGCGTCGGGGTCGCAGACAGTTCTTATTCCGTATAGCGAGTTGCAGGCAGTGATCAATCCCCAGGGCCCGCTGGCAGGCGTTATCCCCTGATCTCGTAGGGATAACCGCGCACTTCCCAGCGTTTGCCGTTTGCCTCCCCTGTTACTTTAACAGGCAACAGTTTTGCAAGTACCCCTGAGTCCGGTTTCCAAATCCGATCTCTGGCAGGCAGGATCAACAATCCCTGGTCATCCCCGACCGGTGTGAATGTTTCGCTTGGTTCCTGCTCGAAGACAGACAGGTTCAGGCGCGTACAAAGTTCATTGGCAAGTCTTATCACATCTTCCGACGGCAAACCGATCTCGCTGACTTGCAGGATCTGCCGGCTGTCAAAAGCTCCGTTCACAGCATCCTTCAAGTTGTGACGCGCGATGAACTCCAGCACGTTGCCCACCGCATCCTTGAAATAGATCGAATGGGAGTTCCAGCTTTCGGATACAAACTCATCTTTGCCGCTTTCGTCACACAGCAAAGGAACGCGGCTCGAGATCCACTCTTTCGATGCAGGGAACTGGTTTTCTGGAATGTTGAACGCAAAGTGATAGGCGCCCTCGAAATCAGGCGCAGCCTGGGTGAAAAGAATATCCGTCTTCCCCGCTTTTGCTTCCAGACCTGAAGTAGTTAATTTCACAGGCAATTCAAGAATGTTTGCATAAAAATCCCTCTGTACCTTTAAATCCCTGGTCGGGAGTTCCAACCTTGTAATATTCACAAACACCTCCTTGCGAAGATTATTCACTTATCAATATGACTCATGAAACCTTCGCAAGGAGAATTCTTACAACACTCCAATTACCCAATCACAAAATTACCGATCACTCTTCCCTCAACCACCTCTTGACCGCATCGCGCGGATGCTGGTATTGAGCCATTTTGTCCAGCAAGACGCTCGGGTCGGATTCGCAAAACAGCACGTCGCGATGCTCCTTGAAAATAAAGCCTTCTGCCACGGCATGATCGATGGCAGCGATCAGGGGAGCATAATAATTCCGGATATTGAACAACCCGACTGGTTTCTCGTGTGCACCGGTCTGTGCCCAGGTAACAGTTTCGAATAACTCGTCGAAGGTGCCAAAGCCGCCCGGCATGGCAATGTAACCCTCCGCCAGTTCATGCATGCGGGCCTTGCGGGCGTGCATTCCCTGGACAACGTCCATCTTTGTCAGACCGGTATGGGCGAGCGCCAGCGTATTCATGGAGGGAATGATCACGCCAACCACTTCTCCGCCCGCTTCCAGCACCGCGTCAGCCACCACCCCCATTAGTCCTGTCTTTCCTCCGCCATAGATTAAACGGATGCCCTTTTCAGCCAGAGTCTGGCCCATAAAACGGGCGCCAGCAATATAGTCCGCGTGAACGTTGTCTGACGATCCACAAAACACACAAATTGACTTCATACAATCATCCTTTGAAGCGATTTTCGTCTCGCGCCGGTCTCAACCACGGAACAAACGTCTTTGGAAAGTCGTCTTTATAACGCGAACGGTCAAAAATCGTTGTTTTTTACAGGTATTGCTCTCGTGGCTGGTTTATTACGCAAAATGGGGCGCTAATCACATCTCTCTTCGTCAAATAAAGAAAAGATAAGACTTTGCCGTTCCATGAAACATTGTAATATTGTAACCGTCCTGTAAATAAATTCTAATCTTTTTCCTACGTGTACTCTTTCCCCTTTTTGGTAGAATATTGCTCATAGATTTAGGAGAAAACTATGGCAGGTATGGAGCGTTTTACACAGCGAGCGAGACGTGTTCTCAGCCTTGCACACCAGGAGGCTGAGCAATCTCGCAACAATAATATCGGTACAGAACATCTTCTCCTTGGACTCATGGATGAAGAAGGCGGTGTGGCAGGACGAGTCCTGCGCGAACTTGGTATGACGTCTGACCGGGTGCGCGAGGTGATCCGTCGTGTGACCACCAGCTCATCAAGTTTCGATCCCAATCGCGTTGAACTCGCGTCTGAAACACAGCAAGTGCTCGAGCACGCCGTGGATGAAGCACGCCGGCTCGGCCATCACTACATCGGAACAGAACACATCCTTTTGGGGCTTGTCCGTGTGGATAGCACCGCGATGGAAGTACTGCGCAGGCTTGGCGTGACTGCAGAGCAGATCCGCAGACAGACTCGTCGCGTTTTGAACGAGTCCGCCTCCTCCCCGACGCCGGCCGGCGGGAGCATGACGAGAAGCTCGGCCTCCAACGCTCCCAAGACTCCGCTGGTGGATCAGCTCGCCACCGATCTGACGACCAAAGCGGAGGAGAAGAAGCTCGACCCCGTCATCGGGCGTCAGATGGAAATCGAACGCGTCATTCAGATTTTGGCGCGCCGCACAAAGAACAATCCTGCATTGATCGGTGAGCCTGGCGTTGGCAAGACGGCCATCGTGGAAGGACTCGCCCAGCGGATTGTGGAAGGCGATGTACCCGCGCCCCTGATGAACAAACGGCTCTTGCAGCTCGACGTCGGTTCGCTGGTGGCCGGCACGATGTATCGCGGTCAATTTGAAGAAAGACTCAAACGCGTGATTGATGAATTGAAGCAGTCAGGCGCAATTCTGTTTATCGATGAAGTCCATATGCTGGTGGGCGCTGGCGCCGCCGGTTCCTCGGTAGACGCTGCCAACATCCTGAAACCCGCGCTCTCGCGCGGCGAGTTACAGGTGATCGGCGCGACCACGATGGACGAATATCGCAAGCATATTGAATCGGATGCCGCTCTGGAGCGCCGCTTCCAGCCGATTACCGTGGAAGAACCTTCAGAAGCAGAGACAATCGAAATTCTCAAGGGCATTCGCACAGCGTATGAAGAGCACCATCATCTTGTCATTTCAGATGAGGCGCTCGAAGCCGCAGCCCATTTGTCCTCCCGCTACGTCACCGAGAGATTTCTCCCCGACAAAGCCATTGACCTGATCGACGAATCCTCCTCGCGCGTGCGCATGTACAAAAGCGCGGCCGCGAAACAGTCGAAGGACCTGTTCGGGCAACTGCGACAGGCGCGTCAGAATCGCTCCCTGGCACAGGAAGAAGGCAACGGCGAAGATGTGCGGGAATGGGAGGAACGCGAACTCGAATTGGGTGAGCAGATCGAACATCTGCGCACCGGCTGGGACCGCACGAACAGCCCGATCGTCTCTGCGGAGGATATCGCCGAAGTTGTGTCCATGTGGACCGGCGTCCCGTTGATGCAGCTGGCGGAGGAAGAGTCGCAGCGCCTGCTGAAGATGGAAGATGAACTGCGCAAGGGCATCATCGGTCAGGACGATGCCATCATCGCGATCTCGCGGGCTGTCCGTCGGGCCCGCGCCGGCTTGAAAGACCCGCGGCGCCCGATTGGTTCGTTTATGTTCCTGGGTCCCACAGGCGTGGGCAAGACGGAATTAACCAAGACACTTGCCAAGTTCATGTTCGGCAGCGAAGATGCAGCCGTCCAATTGGACATGTCCGAGTTTATGGAACGGCATACGGCTTCACGTCTGGTCGGTGCCCCTCCAGGATACATTGGTTATGAAGAGGCCGGTCAACTGACCGAGGCCCTGCGCCGCCGCCCCTATTCAATTGTTGTTTTTGATGAAGTGGAAAAGGCGCATCCTGAAGTCCATAACATGCTGCTGCAGATCATGGAAGAGGGTCACCTCTCCGATGCCAAGGGCCGCAAAGTGGATTTCCGCAACGCGATCATCGTCATGACCTCCAACATCGGCGCGGACATGATCAAGCGCCAGTCATCGCTGGGCTTTGCGCTCAAACGCGACGAGGTGATGGAGGAGAAACTCTCCTATGAAGACATGCGCAAGAAGCTGAATGACTCCCTCAAGCGTGCCTTCCGGCCCGAGTTCATCAATCGCTTGGATGCCGTGGTCATCTTCCGCTCGCTCAACAAGGAAGACATCCAGAAGATCGTTTCCCTGGAGCTGGATAAAGTGGCAGAACGGCTCAAGGAACATAACCTGATCCTGACCGCCACGCCTGAAGCGCTGGCTGCGCTCGCGGACCAGGGCTATGACGCTGACTTTGGCGCCCGCCCGCTGCGGCGCGTCATCCAGCAGCGGGTGGAAGATCCGCTGTCGGATCGGGTGCTGGGCGGCGAATTCCAAAATGGAGATTCGGTGCTGGTGAACCTGAACGCAGAAGGTGAGATCGTCCTCGAACGAGATGGTGCCCCCGAAAAGGAAGAAGCACCGGCAGTGTAAACAATACGATTGTCCCGCAAGTAGGGGCAGGCAGACGCCTGCCCCTACTTTTTTTCGTAATCTTTTCTTAATAAGTTTTTGTCGCTATGCGTTGTCTATGAAGCGTAAAGGAATTTTACGAAGTACCGCTTTAGCGGTATAGAGAAGGAGACTCATATGAATGCCAATCTTCAAACTGCCACACTGGCCGGGGGATGCTTCTGGTGTTTGGAAGCTGTCTATGATGAACTGAAGGGAGTGCACTCGGTGGAATCGGGTTACGCCGGTGGACACGTGGACAACCCCTCCTATCGTGAAGTCTGCAACGGCAATACGGGACATGCTGAAGTAGTGCAGATCCGCTTTGACCCGAGTGTCATCTCCTACCGCGACCTGCTGAACGTGTTCTTCACCATCCATGACCCCACTACGTTGAACCGTCAGGGCGCAGATATCGGAACACAGTACCGCTCTGCCGTCTTTTATCATGACGAGGAGCAGAAGAAGATCGCTGAGGAAGTGATCAAAGGTTTAAATGCTCAAAAGATCTGGGACAATCCCATTGTCACCGAGGTGACAAAGTTCGATAAGTTCTATATGGCCGAAGATTACCATCAGGAATATTTCGCGAAGAATCCATACCAGCCCTATTGTCAGGTGGTTGTCGCGCCAAAGGTGTCCAAGTTCCGCAAGCATTTTCTGGAAATGTTGAAGAAACAGCCGGTGTAACGCTAAAGCCCCGACAGGCTTAGCCCTTTCACTTCGTTTCAGGGGTGCTTCGCAAAACCTGTCGGGGCTTCTTGTAATATCATTCTGTTATACTCGTAGAACCATGCAACCTGACTTTGTCAGTAGAACTCCGCATTTACAGGCATCCCCCAACTTTTATGTGCGCGACATTCCTATTTACGGGGATGCGATCCTCGCGCCCATGGACGGTTACTCCGACTGGCCGTTCCGGTCGCTGTGCCGCGCGCTGGGGTCTGCCATGAGCTACACCGAGTTCGTCAAGGTGGAAAAGATCCTGAGCCGCTCGAAGGAACCTGCCAAACGGCTGTACTACGAAGAAGCAGAACGACCTGTCACATTCCAGATCTACGGCGACGACCCGGACCTGATCCTGAAAGCCGCGCTGCGGGTGCAGGAACGGAACCCGGACATCATTGACGTCAATATGGGCTGTCCCGCTAAAAGCATCGCGGACCGCGGGGCCGGTGTCGGCATGATGTTGACGCCTCTGAAGATCGCACGTACCTTCCGCAAATTGACTGCGGCTCTGAAAGTGCCGGTGACCGGAAAATTCCGCCTGGGCTGGGAACGCAGCAAAAACTATAAGCTGATCGCCCGCATCGTGGAGGAGAACGGCGGCGCTCTCATCGCCATTCACGGGCGGACCAAGGAGCAGCGCTACAGCGGCGAAGCCGACTGGGACGCGATCGCCGAGGTCAAATCGCTGGTCAAAATTCCTGTGATCGGCAGCGGCGACGTCAAAACTGTAGCCGATATTCAGCGCATGAAACAGTACACCGGCTGCGACGCGGTCATGATCGGGCGCGCCGCCATCGCCAACCCATGGATCTTTGCCGGGCTGGACCGGGAACAGGTCACGCCGGAGCAGTTGCAAAAGACCGTGCACGAACATCTGGCCAAGAGCATCCAGTTCTATGGCGAGGAAGATGGGCAGCGTCTCTTCCGCAAATATGCGGTTCAATATTTATTATTGAAAACACTCGACCGCGATGCCCGCAAGGAAATACTCAAGGAAAGACCATCGGGGGAGTTTTTGGAAATGTTGAAGCAGATCTAT
>DASTJG010000365.1:0-4423 GCA_035716785.1 Anaerolineales bacterium | reverse complement strand
CCTGCACCGGATGAGGGAGTTCGATCCCCTGCTCGCTGAACGCAGATTTCACCTTGAGCAGGACAGTATCTTTGGCGTGCAGCGGGTCATTCTTCGTTACATTCACCCAGAAACTGACATTTAATTCCAATGCAGAATCGGTCAAGCTGCTGAACACCATCACCGGCTCCGGTTCTTTAACAACCCCTTTGACCTCTTCGATCGCTTCCATGATAATTTTTCGCACAGCGGCCGGCTCGCATTTGTGGGACAGGTTCAGGCTGAAGTCGACACGCCGTTCGTTAGCGCGGGAATAGTTCACAATGGGGTTTGCCAGGATCTCCGCGTTCGGCAGGATCACGACGCGTCCATCGGCTGCCCGCATTTCGGTGGCGCGAAGATCGATGGCCATCACGACCCCATCGAAGCCCTTCACTCCGATCGTATCGCCGACATGGAATGGTTGTTGCAGCAACAGGATAATTCCCGAGGCAAAATTCTTCATAATGTCCTGCAGCGCGAACCCGACTGTAAAACCGAGGATGCCAAGCCCGGTCAGGAAGGCAGTGACCGGAAAAAATTGTTGCAGGGCGGTGATCGTGCCGGCGACGATGATCGACCAAAGGGTCAGTTGTCCCAGGAGCTGCACCACACCAACCGGCGCCTTCCTTCTTTGAAGCACACGTTTAAGCAGATTACTGATGATCCGGGCAACGTACAGACTGAAAACAAAAATGACAAGGGCGGTCAGTAGCCTGGGTGTCCCCATCAAAAACCAGGCAACCAATTGATTCCGATAATTTTCCATTTTCTCACTCCTCATTGAGCTTTTGTGTATCTTAATCGAAAGCTGTGCCAGAGTAAACAGGTAGCAGGTAGACAGGTATACAAGTAACGCCAGTCTACCTGTCTACTTGTATACCTGATACTTGTCCTGGGGTAGAATCCGTCCGCCTGATATAATCCCTGCGATGCCAATCCTGGATGCGCATACAATGGATTTTTTCAGCCGCAGTCCCGAGCAGACGCGCCGTATTGGCATGCATTTGGGCGAGGTTCTGCAACCGGGTGATGTGATCTGCCTGCAGGGTGATCTCGGCGCGGGCAAGACCACGTTTGTGCAGGGCGTCGCACACGGTTGGGGATCCAGGGATCCCGTTTCCAGCCCGACGTTCATTCTCGTCAATGACTATCGCCGGGACGATGCGGCACATTTGTTTCACATGGATGCCTATCGCCTCGACTCCACAACTGAGGCAGAAGAGTTGGACCTCGAGGCGATGCTGTCCCAGGGGCCATTGCTCATCGAGTGGCCCGAGCGCATCGATGGGCTTGTCCCGGACGAACGCTTGTGGATCCGATTCGAGCATGTGGATGCGGAAGAGCGCGAAATGAACTTCAGAGCAACCGGCAAACACTACGACAAGTTGCTGGAAACACTCCGGCATGCGGCCTATGGAGGCGACTGATGCTGCTGGCTGTGGATACCTCCACTGCCCAGGTTGGGCTTGCGCTTTATGACGGCTCACAGGTCATCGGTGAGTATGCCTGGCGCAGTAGCCAGCGTCACACCGTGGAACTCGCGCCCGCGATCTCCGAGTTGCTGACCCGCTGCGGTTTAACGATGGATGATGTGCGCGCGTTAGGCGTAGCGCTCGGCCCTGGTTCGTTCACAAGTTTGCGTGTCGGCTTATCCCTGGTGAAAGGACTGGCGCTGGCGCGGCACCTGCCGCTGGTCGGAATCCCGACCCTGGATATCCTTGCTGTGGCCCAGCCTTTGTCCCGGTTTCCTCTGATTGTCGCTATTCAGGCAGGACGCGGACGGCTCGCTACGGGCTGGTACAAACGCTCGAAAAACGGATGGCAGGCAAAGGGTCCCGCGCGCGTCGTAACGGTTGATGAGCTTTTAGATGAAGTTAAGAGTCCGGTAATGGTGTGCGGTGAGTTCACCTTCGGAGAACGTCAAAGGTTGTCTGAGAAGCCTGAGGTTCATCTTGTATCGCCTGCTCAGTCCATACGGCGGCCGGCCGTGCTGGCCGAACTGGCATGGGCCCGCTGGCAGGCAGGTAACGTGGATGACGAGGCGACTCTCGCACCGATCTATTTGCATGTTGCCGAGCCGATCCCTGCATGAACCTGATCATTCGTAAAATGACAGTGGAGGATGTCCCCGCTGTCGTTGACCTGGACCAGAAATCGTTCAGCCTGCCCTGGCCGGAGAGATCATTCCGGTTCGAGGTGACGGACAACCCGGCTTCGCGCTGCTGGGTGGCCGAACTGGATGGAAAAGTGGTTGGCATGATCGTCGTCTGGCTGATCGTGGACGAAGCCCATGTTGCCACGCTGGCGACGCATCCCGATTTTCGCAGACAGAGCATCGGGCAGAGATTACTCTCTCATGCGTTAAGGCATCTGATCGAGGAAGGTGCAAAGAGTTCTTTTTTAGAAGTGCGTGAAAGTAATATTGCTGCACAGGAGATGTACCGCAAGTTTGGCTATGAAGAAACAGGTCGCAGACGGCGCTACTACCGCGATAACGATGAAGATGCGATCTTGATGAATCTGGAATCGTTGAGAGTCGACCGCTTGCCGCTTAGCGATGGTCGTTCCACGCCGGATCAGGAGGAACAAAATGAGCGATGAACAGGAACTGGAGAAGCTTGCCAGGCAGATCCTGGTTTGCACGAAGTGTGAGCTTCAGCGCTCGCGCAAGAAGGCTGTCCCTGGCGAAGGACCCACCCATGCGGAAATCATGTTGATCGGAGAAGGTCCGGGTTTCCATGAGAACGAGCAGGGCCGTCCCTTCGTCGGCGCGGCGGGCAAATTCCTCGATCAATTACTGGAGCAGGCGGGTGTGACGCGCGCCGATGTCTGGATCACGAATGTGGTCAAGTGCCGCCCGCCCGGGAATCGCGACCCGCTGCCGGATGAGATCGAAATTTGCACGAGCAATTATCTTCAGCACCAGATCAAGCTCGTTAACCCGAGCATCGTCGTCACATTGGGACGTTTCTCGATGGGTTTGTTTTTCAAGGGCGCGAAGATCACCCAGATCCATGGACAGATGCGAAAGGTGGACGACCGGTTTGTGATCGCCATGTACCATCCGGCCGCGGCGCTGCATCAAGTGGCGCTCAAGCCCGCCATCATGGCTGATTTTTCCAAATTACCCGAGTTGCTCAAAGAGGCACGTGCTGAGCTGGGCAGGTCCACCGGGAAGGAACAAAAAAGAACAGAAGAAGACAGCCCGAAACAGATGAATTTATTTTGACATTACCCCGTTCCCTCTGTTAGGAGAGGGAATGAAAAGGATAAGAATGACTACCAAAGAAACTCTCATCAAGAACTTGAAGGAAAAAAAGGCCCGTATTGGTATTCTGGGACTCGGCTATGTAGGCCTGCCCCTCGCGGTGGTGTTTGCGGAAGCAGGCTTCCATGTGACAGGGTTCGATCCTGACTCACGAAAAGTGGATTCCATTAGCAAGGGTGTTTCCTACATCCCGGACGTTAAAACTGAAGCAGTTGCCAGGCTGGTCAAATCGGGTTATCTGATGGCCACAACAGATTTCTCTGTTTTAAAGGAAATGGACGCAGTCAGTATTTGTGTTCCGACGCCTTTGCGTCAGACAGGCGACCCGGATATGTCGTTCATCCTCTCCGCCACCGATGAATTGGCGAAGTATATGCACAAGGGAATCGTGGTGGTGCTGGAATCGACCACATATCCCGGCACGACGCGCGAGGTCCTTTTGCCAAAACTTGGCATCGAATGCGGACTCACTGTGGGCGAAGACTGGTTCCTGGCCTTTTCCCCTGAGCGTGTGGACCCGGGCCGCGAAGATTTCACGACGATCAACACGCCGAAAGTGATGGGTGGTATTACGGAAGCCTGTGGCGAGGTGGCAACTGCCTGGTATGAAGGGGCGATCCAAACGATTCACTGCGTCAGTTCGGCGGAAGCGGCGGAGTTGGCGAAGCTGCTCGAGAATACCTTCCGCATGATCAACATTGGCCTGGTCAACGAGTTGGCGATCATGTGCGAGCGCCTGGGCGTGGATGTCTGGGAGGTGATCGATGCCGCGGCGACCAAGCCGTTCGGGTTCATGAAGTTCACTCCGGGTCCCGGACTGGGCGGGCACTGCATCCCGATCGACCCGCTGTATCTTTCATGGAAGATGAAGTCCTTCCACTATAATGCGCGCTTTATCGAGCTGGCCTCCGAGATCAACACGAACATGCCGCGCTATGTTGTCAGCCGGGTCATGGAAGCGTTGAATGACCGCGGCCGGGCCCTCAAAGGCTCGAAGGTGTTGGTGCTTGGCGCCGCGTACAAACCGGATATCGATGATGTACGCGAATCCCCCGCGCTGGATGTGATCGGTCTCTTAAAACAGAAGGGCGGACTGGTGGAATATCATGACCCGTACATTCCACACATCCATCA
>DASTJG010000364.1:0-12722 GCA_035716785.1 Anaerolineales bacterium | reverse complement strand
CGGAGATGTCGCCGCGGTCGCCGGCGAACGGAGACCTGACAATACTGGGGATGTAGGCACCAACTGGAAGGGCGTCGAGAGCGGCTTGATCCAGAGGAGTCTTTTCACTATCGCGGATGTAGCCGGGCGCGCCGGTGGTGGTGTCAATGGATAGGGAGTTGAAGGCCGGAGCGGTCTTGTCTTCGGTCGCGTTATCGACGTAGCCACCGCCATCACTGGCATCGCTCTTGAGTCCAGCTCCCCGAGAAGTCGCGGGATCGAAACGCGTCCAATCGAGATACTCATCATCGATCTGACCGTCATTGCTGACGGACTTCCAGTGCCAGAGATCACCCAATTCACCATTGCTCGAGGTGTACTTGTTCCCGTATGGTTTGACATCCGAATTCTCACCGACATGGCAGGCTGTAAAACAACCAGTGGTTTCAAAACCCTGGATGCTATTATCGATCGACCAGAGCATGGAGAACTTATCTTCGTAGACAGTGTTGTTGTCGCCGCCTTTGTCGTTTGGATCCTGGACCTGTACCCAGGAACCATCCGCCTGTTTCTGCCACGGAGTGCGGGACCAGGATTCGGTGGGATCGAGATAGGTCAGAAGGAAATAGACCGTGTCACCCTTGTAGACAGCTTTCAGCGTAGCCTCAGTGGAGAAGATGTATGCTACTTCGGAAACGGATATGTGTGTTTCCAGTGCATTCGCCCAGGCTTCGTCATCCGCGACGCCATCCAGCGTGGGAACGGTATCGACAGGATACGCGATCAGCGCGCCTTCGGGGGCCTGGAAGGCCGGAGCCGTTGGCTCGATGGGCATGGTAGTAGTCGGTTCAGTCACCGCCTGGGTCGGTGCGGCAGCGGGCGTTGGGGTATTCACACAAGCCGCCAGTACGAGAGAGATCGGCATCAGCAGGGAAATCAGATACGTCAGTTTTCTCATTGTTACTCCTTTGTCAACTTTGCTGGTCGGGTACTGACCTCCCCATCCAATCATTGTCGAATAGCTTTCTCCATCCCACAAACAGAAGATATTTTAACTCCATTCCAGGAAATTGATATGAAAAATCAGAAACACAATTCCCTTCTCACCTGCGCTTTACTCAGGGCAACACATTAGTTGTAAAATAGCGGGCATGTTAAGTGCCTCCCCAAAAAAGACAAATATTTTACGCAAGTGGCATGGCCTGTTCAACCTGACCGTTCTCAGCGCATGCTTCTACGCTTCCATGGAATGGCTGTTCTTTGTGACCAAGCCGTCTTCCCTGTCCCTGCTTTCGCCGTTCGACTCAGTCAAGGTTTTGTTCATCACTGCCGGAGCTGTTACTCTGCCATCCATTGCGCTTCTAACCAGTTTCTCTCTTCCTTCTTTGATGGTCAGTCATCCAAACTGGCGGTCACGCCTGCTTGCCATTGGGTACATTATTCCGGCGCTATTGCTCTCCGTCACTGCGCTCATCATGCTGGACAACTTCACCTACACGGTATTCCGATTCGGGATCGTCTCAACAAAAGGCTTTGCGCGCGGGCTCTACGCTCTGGGGTTCATTATTTTTTTCTGGCGAATGTTCCTCTTCGCACAGCAGGCGAGATGGGCGCGCCGGAGGTTCGCCTCCTACCTGACCCTTAGCCTGCTGGCCGTTTCGACGACGGGTGTCCTGGCGAACATGTTGTCCAGCAATTTTGCTTTGAGCAGACTGGATACCGGATCCTCGGATCCATCAGCCAGCTATCCCAACATTATCATTCTGGGCGGCGATGGGTTGAGCGCCCGCTACCTGACGGCCTACGGTTCCAGGCTAAAAACCACACCTTTTCTACATGAACTGGCACAGACTTCGCTGGTTGCCGAGAACGCTTTTCCCAATGCCTCCAGCACAACAAGTTCCACTACATCTGTGCTGACCGGAAAAGAACCCATCGCCACCAGGGTGTATCGCTATCCAGATATTCTCTCTGGCAGAGATTCGTTTGAGCATTTGCCAGGCATCTTAAGACAACATGGCTATAAGACCGTGGAAATTGGCACTCCCCACTACGTGGATGCCCAAAGGCTCAATATGATCGAAGGATTCGATATCGTCAACAACAAGTCCGTAAACGTGCCCGCTACGGATGCATTCCGAATCCTTTTAGGCAATTCACCCTCCAGCTACTTCATTCAGACAATCGCAGAAAGAGCCAGCGAACGGCTTCTTCACATCTTCCTGATCCGGGTGATGCGAAACCCGCTGGACGAGGTCTACCTTCCTGCAGCTCGTATCTCCGACGCGCAACGCGTGGAGCAGATCATCGATCAGCTCGATCACGCCGATCAGCCGGTCTTTATCTTTGCTCACATGATGGATACACATGGACCGAAGTTTTCCTTCCAAAAACAGGTTTTCTCCAGGGGGACAAGCCCCGATCAGGACTGGGATGACCGTCGTTATCGGGATGCGCTCCTCAGTTTCGACGGCCATGTGAAAAAAATTTATGAACATCTGGCGGAAACCGGCCAACTGGAGGACACGATCCTTGTGATTTACACGGACCATGGATACATGTACACCATCCACGAGCGTATTCCTATCATCATCCACTTTCCTGAAAATGTACATGTCGGCAGGCGCCGAAACAACGCCCAGGTCATCGATATCCCGCCCACGCTGCTGGATTATCTCGGCATCCGAACTCCGGCGTGGATGAATGGCACATCCTTGCTAAACGGTGAAGCACCTGCCGACCGCGAGATTGTCAGCTTGACGACCGGATCACCCAGGGAGATCAAGCCTCCCTTCTATCAGATCAATATCGTGCAGGTAATTGTATGCCACAAGTGGTACGCGTTGAACGTGAGGAAGAACATCTTTGACAGCGGAACGATCACAGGGCACACAGCCAGATGTGATGAAAACCTTTTGCCCCCTGGCGAACTTGTTCATCAGAGGATATTGAAATATCTCCAGAAACACGGTTACGACACAGACTCGCTTCAATAAAACGATCTGAGGTGACTGTCACCTGTTTCCATAGTAAAATCACGCTACTATGCCCAACAAAGTCGCCATTGTTACCGATAGCACTGCCTATCTTCCCGAAGATTGTCTAAAACAATATAATATTTCCGTCACACCCTTGAGCGTTGTCTGGGGTGAACAGGATTACCTGGACGGCGTGGATATTCTGCCAGATGAATTCTACAACCGGCTGGCAAACTCCAAAGTGGTGCCTACCACCTCGCAGGTCACGCCGGCAACGATGCATAGCAAGTTCCAATCGCTGCTGGAGCAGGGCTATGATGTGCTGGGCATCTTCATCTCTTCCAAGATCTCCGGCACGGTCCAGTCTGCGATCCAGGCACGCGAAATGATCCCGGGGGCTGCAGATCGGATCGCGGTCGTCGATTCGCAATCGACCACGATGGCACTGGGTTGGCCCGTCCTGACCGCGGCGCGCGCCGCGCAAGCCGGTGAAAGGCTGGGGGAATGTCAAAAGGCTGCTGAAAACGCGCGGCAGAATAGCGGCGTTTTGTTTATCGTCGAGACGCTCGAGTTTTTGCGGCGCGGGGGCCGCATCGGCGGCGCACAGGCGTTTCTGGGCACAGCCCTGAACATCAAGCCGGTGTTGGAAATGCGCGCGGGCAAGATCGAAGCTGTGGAAAAAGTCCGCACCAAGCAGAAAGCGATGCGGCATGTCGTCGGGCTGGTGTCCGAACGCATCAAGGGTAAAGCGCCGATCCGTTTGGCAGTGACCCACGCCAACTGTGAATCCGACGCGCTTTCCCTGCTGGAAGCTGCGCGTGTAGAGCTGGATCCCGTCGAGACGCACTGCTGTTCCCTCAGCCCTGTCATCGGGACACACACAGGTCCCGGCACCATTGCACTGAATTACATGAGCGGCGTTCTATAGCCGCTCTTTTTATACCCCATACGGTTTGACGCGCCGCCACAAGCCGATCGCAAAAAGGATCCCTGCACCGGCTTCGGCGGTACGTCCAATGAACAGCGCGGCGGGAAGCCAAAGCTGCAGGGCACTGAATAATATCCCCAGATTGATCAACACAAAAGATACCCAGATCAAATTCGCGTTTCCGCGCGGCGGACCGCTGATGAAGCGTGGCAGGATCCAGAACGCAACGCCCATCGCCAGTTGTGCAAACCAGCCGATCAAAAGGAATTCCACGTGGACGGGAAAGAGATTCCAAATAAGCGGATCATATGGGATTCCCTTTTGAGCAAGAAGCAATCCCCCGAACATGAATCCAAGTAAAAGATAGATCAGGGAGGCGCGTACGAACCAGACGCTCAAGCGCGGCATTACTTCTCCTTGACGCGTCCCCAGCTGTTGACAACGAATAACAGCCCTGCCAGGAACTGAAGAATGGCAGAGGCGACCAGTATCCATCCCATGAATGGATTGGGCCGAATAGAATGGATCGGCTCGGCAAATGCGCGCAGGATCAAGCCGACATTCAACAAAACGTATGTCCACCAGCCGAGGGGCTCGCTGCCACGCGGCGTTTCAGCAGAATATTTGGGAAACATCCAGAAAGCCACACCGAAGATCAACTGCGTCAGCCAGCCGAGGACAAAAAGATGGATGTAAACGGGAAAGAGCCCGGCAAGCGCGGTGAGCTTGAGCGCAGACTGCACCCCCATGAGCAGCCCGGCAATCAATGCCAGGACAAGATAGATAAATGATGTTTTGACAAACCAGCGAGTCAGAGGTGGCATGGTTTGATTTTACCGCGCCGAAAGGAGGAAAATAGATGCCCGAACTTTTTCTCTCCGGTTATACTTCTGCAACCATCCTGCCCGTTGAGTATGGAACCCATGCCCAATATTTATTTCGTCCTCTTTGAACTGGTCATTTATCTTCAATTCATACTTTGCTTCCGCCATGCCTGGAGGCAAGGCACAGCAAATTTACTCAGGCTGTTCGCCGGCATTCTCTTTGGCGTGACTCTTGAGATTGCCACGATCCGTCAATTGAATGCCTATGAGTACGGACAGTTTCTGGTTATGGTTCTCGATGTCCCGTTTTGCATTGGCGTCGCCTGGAGTTGCATCATCTATAGCTCGATGGAATTCTCGGATGCGAGCAATCTGCCCTATTGGACGCGTCCGGTTCTCGACGGTCTGCTCGCCCTGAACATCGACCTTGCGCTCGACGCGGTCGCCATCCGCCTCGGCTTCTGGGATTGGGGCCAGGGTTTGGGATTCCAATATTTCGGCGTGCCATACGCCAACTTCTGGGCCTGGTTCTGGGTAGTTTGTTCCTTCTCGCTTGGATACCGTCTCGCTGCCTGGCGCGTAGATTTTGCCGGCAGATGGCTTTCGCCGCTGCTGGCGTTGATCGTTGGTCTCACAGGTGTGCTGGGGACAAACAGTCTTATCTCGTTTGCAATTCCTTTCGAGCATCATGACGCAATCGTGTTAGCTACGTTGATCCTTGCCTCTGTCTTTGTGATCAGTCTGCGCCCTCGTTTTTATTTGGCCCCCGTCCCATCACTGGTTTTCTGGGTGCCATTTCTTACGCATGCGTACCTGCTGGTCGCAGGACTAATATCCGGTGTAATCTTTGAGCCTATGGTATTGTTATTGGTAGCCTTTGTCATGCTCATCATCGCATTTTATTTACACCAGCCAACAATCCAACATATTCTTCAACGCAACATCAACCCAACCCAGTAAGGTTCTCACTTTCCACATTCCTGTTGACATATAGCAGGAAACCATTATAATAAAATGTAACCGCTGTTACATTTATGACTACCTGGTTACTTTTACACTATAAGTTACCCAACAAACCCTCGGCTCTCCGTGTGTACATTTGGCGCAAATTGAAGCGACTGGGCGCTATCCTTCTTCAGGATACCGTCTGGGTTTTGCCTGAGATGCCGCGTACAACCGAACAGATTCAATGGCTGACCGCGGAAATTCAGGAAATGGGAGGCAATGCCTATTACTGGAAAGCAAACGCATTATTGACCGACCAGGAAGGAACGATTGTTCAACAATTCAATGAACAGGTGGATGTGATTTACTCTGATCTATTGAAAAGAATGGAAAAAACAAGAGCAGATCTACAGGAAATTTCGCAAGAATACCAGGAGGCCGCTTCCAAGGACTTTTTTCACAGCGAACTTGGAAAACGGGTCCGTGAAAAGCTGACATCCAAACGTGGAGAAAAGCAATGAAATGGGTTACCTGGGAAAACATCGGCGTTGACAGGATGGCCTGTGCCTGGCTGATCCAACGCTGGATCGATACGAAAGCCGAGTTCTTCTTTATTCCCCGAGGAGAGAAACCGCAGCCCAAAGATGGTGAACCGTTTGATATTCCAGGCACGCGTTACTCACACCACGGTGGTCATTGTACGTTTTATACATTCCTGAAGGAATACAAGCTGAATGACCCAATCTTGAAACGAATCGCCCAAATGGTAGACGAAGCGGATGTGGTCCATGAGGTCAGAGTGGAACCGGCTGCAACAGGGTTAGACCTGATCTGCCGCGGCCTAAGACGGATCAGCAAGGATGATTTCGAAGCAGTAGAGCACGGTCGCTTGATCTATGAGGCTTTGTATGCCGAGCTTGCCAAAGAGGAAACTTGACTTTAGAGGAAAAATGAATTCGACGATTGTTTTTATCTGTGAACATGGTGCGGCGAAGAGCATTGTTGCAGCAACTTACTTTAATCAACTTGCAAATGAGATGGGGTCAGATCTCCGGGCTATTGCCCGCGGCACAAATCCTGATGATAAATTATCGCCCCAGGCGATCAAGGGCCTGTCAGAAGATGGTTTAGCTCCCATAGAATCGGTTCCACAAAAGCTAACCGAAGCAGATTTGCAGACTGCTCAGCAAATCGTTACCTTCTGTGAACTGCCAACCGAATATCACCCCAAAACCATCATCGAGCATTGGGAGGATATCCCACCCGTCAGTGATGGCTATGAACCGGCCCGAGATGCAATCGTCGGACGCGTGTGCCAAATGTTGAAACGCTAGGACAAACCCATTGGATACAAAACCAATCGATGGGAAGTTCAATATCCCACATCAATCCTTTTCCAGCATTTTCCTTCGATTTCTGAAATTCGGTTTTCTTGCCTGGGGTGGGCCGGTCGCACAGATTGCCATGATCCGTCAGGAACTTGTGGAAGAGGGAAAATGGATCAGCCCCGAGAAATTCAACCGGGTACTTTCCGTGTATCAGGTGCTGCCCGGGCCAGAGGCCCATGAACTGTGTGTCTACTTTGGCATGCTCGCGGGCGGGCGCGCCGGCGCGTTGCTGGCGGGTCTGGGGTTTATGCTGCCAGGCTTCGTGCTCATGTTGGCGCTTTCGTGGTTCTACGTGGCTTATGGGATTGGTTCACCGCTCTTCCAATCTGCTTTTATGGGGATGCAGCCCGCGGTTGCTGCACTCATCGTCCGGGCCGTGCATCGAATTGGCAGTCACGCTCTTCATCAGAACACCTGGCTCTGGGCGATTGCCTTCCTGGCAGGGATAGCTCAATTACTGGAGCTCAATTTCCTTGTTACGCTTTTCGCAGCCGGGTTGATTTACGCTCTTGCACAACGAAAGCAAAAGATTCTGGCACTTATTCTGATTGCAGGATTTTCAATCTGGCTTGTGCTTACAGGTTTTTCACCGGCACAGGGGACACAAAATTTACCGGATGCAACCAGCGCATCGACAAACACCGCTTCCCTCCTGACCCTGTTTTGGTCCGGTTTAAAGAGCGGACTCCTCACTTTTGGCGGCGCGTACACTGTGATCCCCTTCCTGCAGCGGGATGCCGTGCAGATCGGCGGCTGGATGAACAACGCGCAATTTCTGGATGGGCTTGCCCTCTCAGGCCTGCTGCCCGCACCGTTGATCATCTTTTCCACATTTGTCGGGTATATCGGCGGCGGACTGCTGGGAGCGATTGTCATCACGCTTGCAATCTTCGCTCCGGCCTTTGCCTTCACCATGATCGGACACGATACGCTGGAGCGGTTGATTGATAAACAATCCACACACGCATTTTTAGACGGTATCACGGCAGGCGTAGTTGGTCTGATCGGCGCCACTGCCCTTGATATCTTGAGCGAAACCATCATCAGTATACATGCCTGGATCATTTTCAGCACTGCAGTCATTGCTCTTTTTGCGTCTAAGTCAAAATGGATCGTGGCTGCCATTATTCTCGCGGCCGGTTTATACGGCATCCTCTTCTTGTAATCACGTAGGGAGGACCAGCTGGTCCTCCCTACCTAGATCTTCACAATTAGAAAGGAACTTCCCATGAAATGGATCACCCGCTCCCATGTCCACGTGGATCGTGTGGCTTGCCCCTGGCTCATCACCCGTTTCATCGATAGCGAAGCCGAGTTTTTATTTGTGCCCAAAAATCAAATCGAACAGGTTGCGAAGGAGACAGGTGCAATCCCCTTCGACGCGCCGGGCGTGGAACTGGGTCATCACGAAGGCCGTTGCTCATTCGAGTCGATCATCTTGAAATACGACCTGAAAGACCAGGGTCTGCTGCGACTGGCCAAGATCGTCCACGCGGCAGACATTGCCGAAGATATCGATACCGATCCCATTGCGCGCGGGCTGGAAGCGATCGCCTCGGGGTACAGCCTGCGCTTTCCGAACGACCTGGAAAACCTGGAACGTCAGTTTGAAGTTTACGACGCGCTGTACGCGTGGTGCAGATTGGATGTGGCATAAACCATATGGATGTTGTTATCCTCTTTTCCACGCGCATCATTCGTCTGTTCTGTTATGGTTTTCTGTCCGTTGTATTGGCTTTGTATCTTTCCGAGTCAGGTTTCACAGAAGAGCAGATCGGTCTGTTGTTCACTCTCACCCTCGTCGGGGACGCGCTGATCTCTTTGGGGCTGACCACCTCCGCGGACCGGTTTGGCAGGAAGCGCACATTGATCCTGGGAGCGCTTTTGATGGCGGGAGCAGGCCTCGCCTTCGTTCTGACGCGGAATGTCATCCTGTTGGTCATTGCTGCCATCATCGGCGTCATCAGTCCCAGCGGAAACGAGATCGGACCATTCCTGTCAGTAGAGCAGTCCGGATTGACCCAGCTTGTCCCCAACAAAAAACGCACACAGTTCTTCGCATGGTATGCCCTGGTAGGTTCATTTGCAACTGCCACCGGCGCGCTGACAGGCGGCTGGCTTGCACAGGTACTGCAGGACAACGCATGGACCGCGCTCGAATCGTACCGCGTGGTTTTGATCGGCTATGCCCTGGGCGGATTTCTGCTTTTGCTGTTGTTTCTTAGCCTTACAAAGTCTATTGAAGTGGAAATAACGCAGGATACTACAAAACGTATCCTCGGTTTACATCGTTCACGGAATGTTGTCTTCAAACTCAGCTCGCTGTTCGCCATGGACGCGTTCGCCGGCGGTTTGCTCGTGCAAAGCCTGATGGCATATTGGTTTCATGTCCGCTTTGGGGTTGAGTCGGGAGTACTCGGCAGCATCTTCTTCGGGGCAAATATCCTTGCAGGTGTTTCGGCGCTGCTTGCAATTCGCATCGCGAACAAGATCGGCTTGATCAACACCATGGTGTTCACCCACATCCCTTCGAATATCCTGTTGATCCTGGTCCCGTTAATGCCAACACTGCCGCTGGCGATCGGGGTACTGCTCCTGCGTTTCAGCATCTCGCAAATGGATGTCCCCACGCGTCAGTCGTACACGATGGCGGTTGTTGCCCCAGACGAACGCTCGGCGGCTTCAGGCGTCACTGCCATCGCGCGTTCTGTCGGCGCGGCCGTATCCCCTGCGCTGACCGGACTATTGTTTGGTATTCCCGCGCTTTTCAGTGCTCCCTTCTTTTTATCCGGCGGGCTGAAAATTATCTATGATCTTTTGCTGTATCGTGAATTCCGCGCCGTAAAACCACCCGAGGAAACGTAGGGGCAGGGTTGCCCTGCCCAGGGCGGGACGCTACGCAGCCCGCCCCTACACAGACAAATCCTCCAATTTCATAAATGCCTCTACCACTCGCGGATCGAAATGTTTCCCCGAGCCGTCTTTGATCCGCTGGCGCACTTCACCGGGGGGAAGCGCTTTGTGGTAGGGACGATCTGACGTCAACGCGTCCCAGACGTCAACAACGGGGAAAATACGCGCGGCAAACGGAATCTCCTCCCCCTTCAAACCGCGCGGATACCCGGTCCCGTCCCATTTTTCATGGTGACAATAGGGAATATCAATGGCAGGCAATAAAAAGTCAATGGGGTTGAGCATTTCATAAGCATAGACAGGATGCTTTTGCATCAACCTGCGTTCCTCATCAGTAAGCTGGCCGGGCTTCAGCAGGATAGTATCAGAGATCCCCATCTTGCCAATGTCATGCAGCAAGGCTCCGCGCTTGATATGCACGAGAGCCAGTTCATCCACACCCATCGAGCGTGCCAGCCGTTCCGTCAAAGCGGTCACACGCTGGGTATGTCCCTCTGTTTCTTTGTCACGTAGATCCAGGGCGCGCACCCAGCCTTCGAGTGTGGCCTGATAGGCTTTTTCAAGTTCACGGTGGCTTCTTTGTAATTCTTCGAACAGCCGCGCACTTTCAATTGCCACCGCTGCCTGGTCCGCGAAGGCAGAGATCAACCCGAGGTCAGCCTCCTGGAAGATGCCAATCCGTGCACGGTTATCGACATATACCACCCCGATCAAGGTGTCCTTAAGTTTGAGCGGAACGCAAAGGATCGAACGCAGGCGGTATGCCGCGATGCTCAGGTTCCCACCGAAACGCGGATCTTCCTGGGCGTTTGTCGTCAGCACGGGTTCACCCGATTCCGCCACCCTCCGCACCACCGTCTGACTGACCTTGAAATCATCCTCCTCCAGATCAGCCTGGTCGAGGCCGCGTGCAATGCGTATGGTCAACTCCCCGCTTGATTCACGCAGCATCAGGAAGCCGCGCTCGGCCTGCATCAACGCGATCAGCGAATCCATGACCTCCTCCAGCACCCGCTTCAGCCCCAGGGAGGAGTTGATCATCTGCCCAACATTCATCAGCGCCCCAAGCCGGCTCTGCTTCCGCTCAAGCTGGCTGCCAATGCTCTGCTCCAGCATCGAGAGAGATCGTGAAGCGTGCATAATATCTGTGGCTGCTGTTGAAACAACTGGATCGCCTGAATGGGAAAGACGATCGACGATATTCACCAGCAGCGTATGTACTTCGGCGAAGTGCCGTTGGATTGTCTCTGCGTCTGATTGGTTTTGGATCATTTTGGCTCCGTTAACTTTGATACCTCACGTATCAAACTTGAAACCTGATTTCGACGCGAATTTGGGGCAACGAGCGTTGTGTTGTGGATTTTACTACCAACAGGAGAACACCAAAAATCACCCGTTTTCATTCGCCAGTTATAATCAGCCCGTGGACCTTCCCCTTTATTTGAAGCGCATACAATATTTCAGGCCTATAAAACCAGACGCCCAAACACTGTATGGGTTACAACTCGCGCATATGCTGCATGTGCCGTTCGAGAATCTCGATATCGAACGAAAGCGCCCCATCCAACTGAGTGAAGAAGCTCTATGGAACAAGATCGTCGTTCAGAAACGCGGCGGGTTTTGTTATGAACTTAACGGTCTTTTTGCCGGCTTATTGAAGGAAATTGGTTTTCGCGTGACGCATCTCAACGCCCGCGTCTACAACCGTGAGGGAGAACCTGGAATCGAGTTCGGCCATCTGGCGCTGCTCGTACAAACCCCGGATCAATCCAGGCGCTGGCTGGTGGATGCAGGGTTTGGGGATTCTTTCAACGAGCCCTTGATCTTCGAAGATCCGGGGGAACAGGCACAGGGTCTGCGTTCCTACCGGCTTGAGAAAACACCGGGTGGAACGATTCTCTGGCGAAGAAACTACGATGGTTCCTGGGAACGCCAATACTTTTTCGATCTCACCCCATGCAGCTTTCCTGGTGACTACGAGTCCGCCTGTTTGTATCATCAGACATCGCCGCTCTCGAGCTTCACGCGGGGAAGCATCATCAGCAAAGCTACGCCCGATGGACGTGTCTCGCTGGAAAAGGAACGCCTGATCATCACCAGGAACGGTCAGCGCTCGGAACGCCCGGTGGAAAGCAAAGCTGAATATCAGGCATTATTGAAACAATATTTTGACATTACTTTGTCCAAGGAGCAAACATGACCGTTGAAAATTATCTGGCAGAAGCAGGTGCACTGGCAGGGCTTGCAGGAGTACTGGCAGGCTTTTCGCTCGCAGCAGTGATCCAACTGCTCACATCGAGCAATGGCAGTAGATTAACCACCGCGGGAATTGTGGTCTTTTCCGCAGCATCTGTGATGTTTTTGTATTCTCTGATCGTGGCAGTCTTGTCATTTTCTGCGGCGGCAGAATTGAATGAAGTCCCTATCGCATTGGACAATCTTAATACAGGGGCGTTGCTGATCATGTTCGGTGCAATCTACGTTTTCGTCAGCGGCGTCGGTATGGCAGGTTGGATGCGCTCCAGAGTCGCGGGCATTCTTACGACGATCTTTGCATTGATCTCCACCTGCCTGATCACATACGCGATTGGCTCTGTACTTTCCCTTTTTATGTAAGGCCCATCCGGGAAGCAAAAACGCCCCGCGTCTGCGGGGCGTTTTTGCATTTTACCTGATCTTGAACATCTGCATTAATTTCATAGCAAGGTTCAAGTCGCCTGCCAGTTTGATCTTACCCTGCATAAAGGCTTGCAGTCCATCCAACTCG
>DASTJG010000363.1:0-2383 GCA_035716785.1 Anaerolineales bacterium | reverse complement strand
AAGGCCGGCAAGGCCGGGACTTCCGGTGGAAAATAATCCGCTGAGGTTCCCTCCCCGCGGATCGCGGCGATCGGCAGGATCAGGTCGCCGAGGTTGTTCTTCTTCTTGAGTCCGCCACATTTGCCGAGCAGCAGGCAGGCGCGCGGTTTGATCGCGCCCAGCAGATCCATTATGGTGGCGGCATTGGGGCTTCCCATGCCGAAGTTGATCAGGGTGATGCCCTCGGCAGTCACAGTGGGCATGGGTTTTCCGACGCCACGGATGGGGACGTTGTACCAGGCGGAAAACATGTGCAGGTACTCTTCAAAGTTGACCAGCAAAATATATTTGCCAAATTCCTTGAGCGGGGTGTCGGTATAGCGCGGCAGCCAGTTTTGTACGATCTCTTCTTTTGTTTTCATATGACCTCCCGGAGTTTTCAATTAAAGAGTCTTCAGGGTTAATCTTACTTGATTTCCAAATACTTATTCCATTCTTATCCAAAGCTAACACATCATTAAGCCTCCAGGCAACTCATTTATAGAGTCCATCAGCAAGGCTCTCAGTATAACGCGCTCGCCCAACGACCATTGCCAATCATTGGGGAAATTCCAATCGAATTACCCGGACAACTCAGATGTTGACCGCGTCCAAATACATTCAGTTAAGGAGAGTATCTGTGAAACGAATATTTTTTGTCTTAATGCTGGTTGTGATGCTGAGCATGGCATCGTTTGTGCCCAGTGCTTCAGCGTCGCCTGATGAATCGCATCGCAGGCCGCCTTCCGGCGGCACGCTGACCGCGCCGACGCTCATCTCGCCGGCAAACGGGGCGACCGTTCACACCGGGAACCTGACCTTCACGTGGAACCCTGTGCCCGGAGCAGTGCGCTACCATTTGCAGGCAGGCCTCAACCCGTATCACGATCAACAATACAACATCCTCGATCGCTGGAGTCTGACCGAGCCCTCGTACACATTCAACGTTACGCCGGGATTCGTCGTTTACTTCCCACGTCTGTACTGGCGCGTGCAGGCCATCGATGCCAACAATGTCGCGGGACCGTGGTCGGAGGTATGGCTGGTCAGGATCACAAATCCATAAGTCAAAGATCCTGAGCGTCAAAACAAGGATGGGCCTGCACATAGGTTCATCCTTGTTTCTTTTATAATGTGGGGATGACGAAACAAAGCGATCTGAGCGCCTATCTGTTCGAAGGGCAGTCACATCTGCTCGCAGACGAGCTTGGTCAGTGGCTGGAAAAATCCGCGCGCTTCACCGCTTTCGTCGAGACGTATCGCGACAAGATCCGCAAAAAGATCCGCCTGGCGCGCGAGCCGGAGACAGCCCTGGACCTGCGCGGCGAGTTGGCGGTTGCCTGCGCCCTGCTCAACGACCGCCGCCTGGAAGTAGCATACGAGCCGTACGCCAGCGCCAAACGCCGCGGACCCGACTTCGCTGTGACCTATCGCGCAAACCTGGTATTCAACATCGAAGTCGCCCGCATGCGCGCAGACGAGAGTTCACGCAGCGAGGAGCGTTTCCTGCGCCTCCTGCTTTACAAACTGGGACAAATGCAGCCGGGCAAGCCCAACCTGCTCGTCATCCATACCCGCCATCCGCTCGACTTGAACAAGCTCATGCAGAAGATCAAAACGCGTGCCGAAAAGAAAGACCCTGCCTTCTACGAGGTCAGCCGTTATCTCAACCCCGCGGCGTTCTACAAGGATTTTCTCCGCCTCAGCGCCATCCTGTTGTGGACAGCTGAGCCGCAACTGTGGGTGAACAAACAGGCAAAACCAGGCCTGGATGAAAAAGTATTACGCCTGGTCAGCTCGCTGGCATCGAGTGTATGATAGGCAGACTGCCAGCAAACGGTACTATATTTATCAATACCAAAGGAGAATGAGATGGAAACACACCCCTGCCCCAAGTGCAACGAACCCATGGACGAAGGACAGATCAGCTTTGGTGACCCTGTCGGTTACGTATCGCAAAAACAAACCGGGATGGTTAGGAGATCGACGACCATCAAACAGGCGCGCGCCTGCCCGAATTGCGGCTACGTGGAAATGTACCTGGACCCCAAAGAATTAAAGCAAAGGATTTCCTGAACGAAATGGCAAAACCCTCCCTGCGCGACTTTCTGACGAATCTCGACCAGCCGATGCCCCTCCCGGAAAAGCTCACAAAACTGACGCGCAACCTCTGGCGGAGAGTGGTCCTGCGACAAAACTGTTGCGGTCATGACGGCGAGCCCGGTTGCTGACAGGTTGAAGGCTCCTCCGGTTCGGAGGGACACGAACATCCACATTCACATGAACAGGAATAATGCCAATAGAAGGAAAGAGGAAAGAAGGGAGAGGAGATGAAGTACGATATGATAAGGCAACGATCATGGAA
>DASTJG010000362.1:0-2681 GCA_035716785.1 Anaerolineales bacterium | reverse complement strand
GCTTCACGTTCCTTGGCGTAGTTCATGCTGTATTCGAACGCGGCATTCGCCACACCGACCGCGGTCGCGGCGGTCGCGAGGCGCAGCGAGGCAAGGATCGGTTCGAAATCATGACCTGAAGCTCCGCCCAGCCGATTCGCGGCAGGGACTTTTACGTTATCCAGCTTCGCGCGATAAAGCGGGAGCGCGTTCAGGCTCATCAGCTTTTCACGTTCATCGCTGATGGTCAGCCCCGCCGCGCCCTTCTCCACGATGAAGCCTTGTGTCTGTCCATCGAGATTAGCATACACAAGAATCGCTTCGGCATCCTTTGCGAATGGGACGAACGCTTTCTCTCCGTTGAGCAGATACTCTTCGCCATTGAGGGTTGCAGTTGTCTTGAGTACAAGTGGATCGAAATCGAACACGTACTCGATCAAGGCCGCCGTGTATGGACTCCACTCGCCTTCGATGACCTTTGGCAAATAGGTTTGCTTTTGGTCCTCGCTGCCCGCCAGCAAAATTGGCGTCGCAAAAAGCGACGGCGTCATCACCGCCAGCGTGCCTGCCAGGTCACCGAATGCCATCTCTTCAACGGCAAGCACACCCGTGACCGCGCTGCGTTCCCCAAAGCCGCCGTACGCTTCGGGGATGGAGGCTTGCAGCAACCCAATCTCCCAGCCTTTGCCGATCAGTTTCTTCGGCAGTTCGCCGCCCTCCTCGGCATCGCGCGCGGCGGTACGCAGATCGTTGCCGGCGTATTTTCCCACCGCATCGACGAGCATCTGCTGCTCTTCTGTTGGTTCAAACGAATACATAAGCCCTCTCCTTTGGTAAGATTTCGGACCCGGAAATTTCACGTAAACGACGGTAACGGGCTGGTTTGCCCTGCTCCAATTCCTCGGGATTGGTGATCTCGATCATGCCATGCTCGTATAAATACTCAACATATGCACCTGTCTTTTCGATCACAAGCAACTGGCTGTATCCACTCATTTCCCCATAGACAGCCCGGCAAACCTCTTCAATCGTAAGTGGCTCACTGAGAGCTTCGATGGCCTGACTCATGCGCCGCAGGATATTTTGTTTTGTCAATTCGATTTGCCCATGAAGGTCCGTGATCACGTCATTGTGACCGTTCAAAATAAGCCGCGCGCCTTTCGACCATTGTCCAAGGCGCGCCAGGGATTCAAGATAATGATCGAGTCCGCTGTAGGGGTTGATCGATTCGGACGAAAGGTGGGGCGTAACCTTCTCCACGACCATATCCCCGCAAAATATAGCATCATCCAGACGGATCGCGACGTGACCAGGACAGTGCCCGGGCAGGTGGATAAATTCAAATTCACCCAGTCGCATCCCCATAGCTTCATAGGTGAAATCCACGGGAACGGATTGGTAGATGGCTTTCGTAAAACGGTATATGCTGAGGACCTGCTCGCGCGTCTCTTCAGCGAGACCGGTTTCAGCCAGGAAAGCAGCGAGGCGGCGGCTGATCAACGCCAGTCTTGCCTCGTGATGTGCCACCGTCTGCAAATCCAATTCATGGACTCCGATCCTGGCATTCGTCAGCGGGCGCAGCTTTGTCAGCCCACCGAAGTGATCGATATGAGCATGTGTTAGAAGGATATGAGTCAAATCTGAAGGATGAAATCCCCCCTGCTGTAAACCAGCCAACAAATTCGCATGAGAGCTGTCTGTGCCTGAGCCCGCGTCGATCAAAACACAATAATCATCCTTTTGGAGTACATACACATACGCCCAGAAATCCGGGAAGGCTTCGAGCGGAATCCGATGGATCTTTGCGCCGTTCGATGTTTCAAAGGAAGCGAACGTTGCCTTTTCACTCATTTAAGCAGCCCATTTAACAATAAATTCGAATAGTGATCGGCAATTTCATCGATCCCAAGAGATCCATTCGGCCGGTACCAGGTGAGTGTCCAGTTCATGACGCCAAGGATCGCACGAGTGGAGAGGGCCGGGTCTTCACATTTGAAGAGTTTGGCAGCCACACCTTCCTCCAGAACGTTACGCCACAGGGCTTCGAACCTGTCACGGTTCGGCACGTGACGGGCATGTTGCTTGCGCTCTAAGGAGCGATGTTCAAACAGCAGGACTGCCGAAAGATCGGTGTTCTCAGTCAAAATTTGCAGGTATGCTTGAACCATCTGCCGCAGCTTTTTATCTGCCGCGATCTCCTGAACGGAAATTGCAGAGATACGCTCAAGCAGAAGTTCAAGGGCACGGTCAAGGAGGGCAAGCAGGATCTCCTGTTTCGATGAAACGTGATGATACAGGCTCGCCTTTTGCAGGCTGACTGCCTGGGCAATATCCTGCATCGAAGCGCCATGGAAACCCTTCTGGCGAAAGACCTGCGCTGCAGCTTCTAGAATGTCTTCTCTGGTCATTGGCTTCTCCCTACCGAACGGTTGGTAGAGACATAATTTATCAGAGTTGCGACCCACCGTCAAGAGTAAGGGGAAAGTAGGGTTGTCCCCCAGCGATTTTATTAGTTTCTCCTGCAAAAAAATGCTATAATGAAAACATGGTAACACCAGAAACTACTTCTGAAGTGATTCCTCCTCGCTCTGAAGGAGAGGGCAAGCCAACCAATCAAGAGCAAAAGACAAAGCAAATCCTAATTGTTGTCGCCATTTTTGCAGTACTCATCCTGGCAGGTCTGATTGCTTCGATTTGGTACT
>DASTJG010000361.1:0-16317 GCA_035716785.1 Anaerolineales bacterium | reverse complement strand
CCGGTCGGGTTGGAGGGATAACCAATGAAGATCACTTTCGTGCGCGGCGTGATCGCCTTGCGGATGTCATCGGGGTCCACCATAAAATTGTTTTCTTCCCGCGCGGTCACCTCCACGGGGACGCCGTTCGCCAGGATGACTTCCGCCTGGTAGGAAACAAAACAGGGCGTTGGGATGATCACTTCGTCGCCGGGATCCAGCAGCGCTGTGAACGTGAGATAAAGCGCCTCTGAAACACCCACGGTAGCAATAATTTCGTTTGTCGGGTCGTACTTGACTTTGTATAAACGCATGAGGTTGTCAGCGATCGCCTGACGCAGTTCCAGCTTGCCCCAATTCGAAGTGTAATGTGTCTCGCCATTTTGCAGCGAGCGAATGCCGGCTTCGAGGATCGGCTTGGGGGTCGTGAAGTCAGGCTCACCAATGCCGAGCGAGATCACATCCTTCATCGTGGCGGCAATATCGAAAAACTTGCGAATGCCCGAAGGCTTGAGTCCTGCTACTCGTTTCGACAGACGTTGAACACTGGTCACTTCTTGCATTGGGCCTCCTGAATATTTCTGCTCACTGCGCCATGACGGCGCCTGGAGCAATCAAACTGGTTGGATATGCCATTCGTCGGGAACTTCCCTGTAGGTCAGATCAAAAGCTTGCCCATCGGCCGTCTTGACACGGAAGCCCTTCTCACCGGGGCCGCGCCAGCGCGAGACGATCTCTGCGATCTCGTAGCGGACATCCTGCCAGGTGAGCGAAAGTGGGCGCTCTGCGTACTCGGAATCCGAGCGACATTCGACTGAATCGACCATATTGTAAAGGCTCTCCATAAACAAATGGAGGGCAGAATGTCACTTTGCCCTCCAACCAAAATAGCAAGTCCAAATGCTGAAGCAATCACTGAGCTTGACCAATAAGGGCATTCTCTTCACTGCTGCTTCGGCCTTATGAGAATTTTACCCGAGTCACCCGATGTCAAAGCTGGACATCCGAGTTATCTCCCATATTGACCCTGGTTGGGTGACCTTCCACCTTGGCTTCCCGGCCGATAAACGAGCCATCCAGTACCGAATCTGTGACTTCTGCTCCTTCATCCAGAATAGTATTACGGATGACACAACTCTGTACCTGACAATCCGGTCCGATCGAAACATGCGGTCCAATCACAGAAGCCTCCACACTCGCGGAAGGGTGGATGAACACTGGCGGAATTACTTTTATATCCGCGCGTTTCATGGATTCCGCGGAGTTGTCGTGACCGTGATCGAGCATATAGGTATTGGTCTCCAGTGTAGCCTCGATGGTACCTGTGTCCAGCCAACTGTCCGTTGTGTAGGTTCGGACTTTTGCGCCATCTTCGATCATGAGCGTGACAGCATCTGTCAGGAAGAACTCGCCTTTTAAAGTGCGGTTAAGTTCCATTTGTTTTTCGATGGCCGCGAGCAAATTTTCGGCGTTTTTGAAATAATAACAACCTACCACGACGAGGTTGTTCTCCATGCTTTGCGGCTTCTCGATGAAACACTTTACCCAGCCTTCTTCGTTCAATTGGACGACACCGAAGCGGCGGGGATCAGGCATTGGCTTCACCCAGGCAACAACATCTGCCTGCTCGTGCCTGATAAACGAAAAATCGGTTTCCAATAAAGTATCTGAGAAACAAATGATCGCCGGTCCATGCAGAAATTCCTTGGTCAGCCAGAGCGCGTGTGATTGTCCTTTCATTTCCTGCTGCACGACAAAATGGGCCTTCATGTCGGGGTATTTTTCCCGGATAAATGGAGGTACCTGCAATTCGCCCAGGTAGGATCCAACGATGAAAATATATTCGACATGATCAGGGTCCGGCACGGTTTTGAACATGTCCAGAATATGTTCAAGGGATGTCTTTCCCGCCACGCTGACGAGCGGTTTGGGTTTGCTCCAGGTGTGTGGGCGCATGCGTGTGCCCCAGCCTGCCATCGGGATGACGATTTTGAGGGTTTCGTTCATAATACAATTTTACCTCCTGAAACGCGTAGGGGCGATGTCACGTCACCCCTGCATTTACGAATGTTCCAAAACCGGATGGGGTTTGTACGGCTCTTCCAGCCTTTTGATATCCTCTTCAGAGAGCTTGATGTCGAGCGCGGCAATTGCCTGGTCCAGATGATCCAGCTTGGTTGCGCCAATGATTGGGGACGTAATGTAGAGCTTGCTCAAAACCCATGCCAGCGCGATCTGTGAGCCTGTGACACCGCGTGCTTTGGCGACTTCTGTGACGCGATCCGCGACGACGAAGTCCTCGTCACGGAAATACAGACTGGCTCCATAAGGATCGTTGTTTGCCCGGACGGTTTCCCCGCCTCCGCCGCGTTTGCGATCCCCGGCGAAGAAGCCGCGTGCCATCGGGCTCCAGGGGATCAGTCCGATGCCCTGATCGATGCAGAGCGGGATCATTTCGCGCTCTTCCTCACGATAGACCAGATTATAGTGATTCTGCATCGAGACAAACTTCGTCCAGCCGTGCTTCTCCGAAGTATACAGTGCTTTTGAAAATTGCCAGGCGAACATCGATGACGCGCCGATGTAGCGCACTTTGCCTGCGCGTACCACGTCGTTGAGCGCTTCCAGCGTCTCTTCGATGGGGGTCCCATAATCCCAGCGATGGATCTGGTACAGGTCAACATAGTCCATTCCCAGGCGCTGCAGGGACTTGTCAATTGAATCGAAAATGTGTTTACGGGAGAGTGCCTGATCGTTGATGTCATCACTCATTTGTCCGTGTACTTTGGTGGCAACGATCACATTTTCCCGCTTTGCGCCAAATTCTTTCAGTAACTTGCCGGTAATGCGTTCACTTTCGCCTGTGGAATAAACGTCCGCGGTATCGAAAAAGTTAATGCCTGCCTCCAGGGCACGTTTCACAAAAGGTTTCGCCTCTTCTTCGGTGAGCACCCAGGCGCGCCATTCCTTGGACCCATAACTCATCATGCCCAGGCACAAACGCGAGACTTTCATGCCGGTCTTTCCAAGATTCATGTATTGCATAATAAATCCTTTTGACCATGGCCACGGACAATGGTCAATCATCCATGATCTATGATCATTATATTATTTTTAAATTTGCCAAACTCGCCGAAAGCCTCTTGATGCCTACACTTTCGAAGACAACATCCACGATCTCATCGTCATCCTGAATGCGGCTGTCGAGGACGATCCCCTCGCCCCAGACCGAATGGCGGACATGAGCCCCGGCGCGGTCTTTGGCTTCCATAACGGAGGCAGCCTGCGGCCTGGAATGAGCGGACCAGAGAGTTTCGGGCGCGCGCCCATGAATGGAGCGTCCGCTGCGCGATTTCCCGATCAACAGATCGGCAGGCACGTCATCCAAAAAGCGCGAAGGATAGGTTTCTTCGGCAGCGCCGCGTCCGCCGCGTTGGATGGCGCGAATCAGATACAGTTTGTCCTTGGCGCGTGTGATACCCACATAGAAGAGACGACGTTCCTCCTCCATTCCTTCCGGCGCGTCAAACGAACGGCTGTGTGGCAGAATGCCGTCGTCGAGACCGACGATGAAGACCGCGCCGTACTCGAGACCCTTGGCGGCATGGAGGGTGAGGAGAGTCGGCACATTGCCTTCGGTGATCGTATCCTGATCGGAGACAAGCGCCACATTTTCCAAAAATTCATCCAGCGTGCGCGTCGAATATTCCACTGCCAAACGCCTCAACTCTTCCACGTTTCCCCAGCGGTCCTCACCTTCCTCCGATTCATCATCGATGTATTGTTTGTAATTGAGGTCAAAGATCACACGATCAAACAATTCGGAAGTGGTGAGGGAGGCTGCTGCCGCGCGCCAGTTGGCAAGCATCCCGCCAAAATCGGCAAGCGAGACGGCGGCGCGCCCGGCGAAGGAAGGCCAGAACTGTGAATCGGCGCCGCGTGCCAGGTCGATCAGCACAAAGCCGGGCTGCAGATTGTCCCGCCTTGCAACAGTATGTAATGTAGTTAACGTTTTGTCGCCGATGCCGCGCGGCGGGATGTTGATGACCCGATCCAGGCTGGCTTCGTCGGCGGGGTTGTGGATCAGGCGCAGGAAGGCGATCACATCTTTGACTTCGCGGCGTCCATAAAACCGTTGCGCGCCCACGAGGCGATAGGGGAGCCGCGCCTGCAGGAACGCCTCTTCGATGAGACGGGACTGTGCATTCGTGCGATACATCACCGCGCAATCGCCCGGCTCGAACTGGCGCGAGGCAACCAATTGGGCAATCGTATCTACGACGAAAGAAGCTTCGGCGTAGTCATCCGGTGCTTCGTAGAAAAAGATCTTCTCGCCCTCGCCACGATCCGTGAAGAGCTTCTTGCGTTTGCGGTTCGAGGCGCGGTCGATCACGCCCATTGCGGCGTTGAGAATGTTCTGCCGTGAACGATAGTTTTGCTCAAGCAAGATGGTTTGCGCGTCGGGGAAATCCTGTTCAAAGCGCTGGACGTTGCGCCAGTCTGCACCACGCCATGCATAAATCGATTGATCGGGATCGCCAACGCAAAATATGTTTTTATGATGAGAAGCCAGTTGTCTCACCAGCGCATATTGTGCGAGGTTGGTATCCTGGAATTCATCGACAAGAACGTGTCGGAAGCGCTGCGCGTATTTATCCCGAACGGTCGGGTTGTCCTCCAGCAAACGTGCGGTATACACCAGCAGGTCATCGAAGTCCACAGCATTGCTGGCGATGAGCCGCTTTTGATATTCCGCGTACACGCGCTTTACGATCTCATCGCGATAAGTTGTCGCTGGATAGTCATCGGGTCCAATGATCTCATTCTTGGCGCGCGAGATCGCGCCATGTACACTCGCCGGACGGTACAGCTTCTCATTGATATTCAATTCACGGATCACTGACTTTACGATCCGTTCCTGGTCGTCGGTATCAAAGATCACAAAGTTCGAGCCGATCGGCAGGTGTTCCGCCTCCCGTCGCAGGATGCGCGCACAAATGGAGTGGAAGGTCCCGAGCATAATCCCTTCGATGGCCTGGTCGGGCAGCAGGGATTTGACGCGCGCCTGCATTTCCTTCGCGGCTTTGTTCGTGAAGGTGACCGCCAGGATCTGCCATGGTCGGACGCCCTCTGCCGCGATGAGATAGGCGATGCGCTGAGTGAGCACCCGCGTCTTCCCGGACCCGGGACCGGCTACCACTAAAATGGGTCCGTGCCCCGCTGTGACCGCGTTGAGTTGTTGTTTGTTGAGTTTATCGAGAAATTCCATTGGACATGAAGAAGTATACAAGCAGACATGTACACAGGCACACAAGGATACAAATTCAGCAACAGGCTTGTTTGTGTACTTGTTTACCTGATACCTGTATACCTGTTTACTTTAACTCCGAGGTACAGTTTGGGCAGCGAACGGCTTTCAGAGGAATGGTGGTGAAGCAATACGGGCATTCCTTCGTAGTGGGCGTGATTGGCTCCTGTTTCTTCAACCGATTCATCGCCCGTGCGAGTAGAAAGATCACAAAGGCAATGATGATGAAATCAATAATGGATTGAACGAACGCTCCCCACTTGATAGCGGCACCCCCTACGGTGACTGCCAGGTCGCTGAAGTTGATCCCGCCCAGCAGGAGTCCGATCAGCGGCATCAACAGATCGTTCACAAGTGACGTGACGATCTTTCCAAAAGCGCCGCCAATGATGACTGCGACGGCCAGGTCCATCACATTGCCACGTATGGCAAATTCCCTGAATTCCTTTAGCATCTTATCCTCCTTTGTGATATGGGTAAAGTCATTCTACCGTCTCGAAAAGGGGCTGTCAACGAAAAGAAAAAGAGGAGATTTTTATACCAATTTTAAAGTCATGATTTCGAGTATCCCACTCAGGGATTGTCTAAAACAGTTCTCCAGAACTGTTTTTTGGGATTCGATAGCCCTACGATTGTCCTACAATTGTAGGAACGTTGACGCACTTGGGGAATTAGGTATAATTCTGTCTGCTCGGTGCTTTGGAACTTTTGGTTCTAATACTTCATTTATAAAGGAATATACGGATGCCCGACTTCATTCTTGATGTGCAAGGGCTTGAAACGACGTTTAGAACTCCGGCTGGAGTAGTGCACGCGGTCAACGGTGTTTCCTTCAACCTGAAAGAAGGAGAAACATTGGGGGTAGTTGGAGAAAGTGGATGTGGAAAAAGCGTAACGATGCTGTCACTCTTGCGCTTGATTCCATCCCCCCCCGGTAAAATCACAAATGGAAAAGGGTTCTTCCTGGGACGTGATCTGCTCAAAATGACAAATGAGGAGATCCGGCATATTCGCGGGGCGCAGATCAGCATGATCTTTCAAGACCCGATGACTTCGCTCAATCCGGTTCTGACCGTGGGACTGCAGCTGGAGGAACCCCTCCTGCTGCATTTGGGGATGTCACGTGAGCAGGCCCGTGAACGTGCTGCTGAGTTATTGAACATGGTCGGTATTCCGAATGCAAAAGATCGTCTGGGAGATTATCCGCACCAGTTCTCCGGGGGGATGCGCCAGCGTGTGATGATCGCCATGGCATTATCCTGCAGCCCCCAGATCGTCATTGCCGATGAGCCGACTACAGCTTTGGATGTTACCATTCAGGCTCAGATCATGGACCTGGTCCGCCGTTTGCGCGATGAGCTGGGTATGGCAATCATTTGGATCACACACGACCTGGGTGTAGTGGCTGGGCTTGCCCAACGCGTGCTTGTCATGTATGGTGGTTATATTATCGAGGAGGCGACGGTCAGTGAATTGTTCGCCAACCCGCAACACCCGTATACTCTTGGTTTGCTCGGTAGTCTGCCACGAGTCGATGAGAAAGGACATCATCGACTCGTGTCCATTGATGGGTCGCCGCCTGTGTTATATGAAAAACCGACTTATTGTCCGTTTGCACCGCGCTGCAAATATGTGATCGAGCGCTGTTGGAAAGAGAACCCACCTCTTATGTCGGTTGGCCCGGATCACAGAGTAGCCTGCTGGGTAGATGTCAGAACAGGAAAGGCGCGCTAGTATGGCCGAAGAGAATAACACATTGTTGCGGGTCGAAAACCTTGTGAAGCATTTTCCCATTAAACAGGGAATCATCATACAGAAACAGATTGGCGCCGTTCATGCCGTGGACGGAATTTCCTTTGACGTTCGGAGAGGAGAGACGCTCGGTCTTGTGGGCGAATCGGGCTGCGGAAAATCCACTACCGGACGGACAATCCTTCAGTTGTTCCGTCCCACGTCGGGATCTGTCCATTTCGATGGGGTTGACCTGGTCAATTTAAAGGGGGAGGACTTGCGCAAAATGCGCCGTAAGGTGCAAATGATCTTTCAGGATCCGTACGCAAGTCTGAACCCTCGCATGACTATTGGTGAGATCGTTGGTGAACCGCTGGTGGTGCACAAGGTTGCCACCCAGAAAGAGATCAATGAACGCGTAGCCAACCTGTTGGACTTGGTCGGACTCAACGCCGCGTTTTCCACACGCTACCCGCATGAGTTTTCCGGTGGGCAACGTCAGCGCATCGGGGTTGCACGTGCCCTGGCCCTGCAGCCTTCCTTTATCGTTTGCGACGAGCCTATTTCCGCGTTGGATGTTTCCATTCAGGCCCAAGTAGTTAACCTTCTTGAAGACCTGCAAAAACAATTTAATTTAACATATCTGTTCATTGCGCATGACCTTTCCATGGTACGTCACATTAGTAATCGCATTGCGGTCATGTACCTTGGGGTGATCGTGGAATTGACTGATCGTGATGAACTGTATCTGAAACCGCTACATCCTTATACGCAGGCGCTGTTGTCTGCTGTGCCGATTCCCGATCCGATCGCGGATGCGAAACGTGAACGCGTTATCCTCAAAGGCGATGTGCCCTCTCCTGTTAATCCGCCTTCCGGTTGCCGTTTCCGCACGCGTTGTCCGATTGCAGAGGCTGTTTGTGCTGAATCACGCCCGGAGTTTCGTGAGATCAAACCAGGTCACTTTGTGGCGTGTTTTTTTGCAGAAAGGTTTTTATAGTAAGCAATTCGATCCGGAAAGGAGGTGGTTGCTTAGACTAAAACGACCGTCTGTTTTTCATGTGAGTGTCAAATCAAACCTTTTCAATTTCTGTGAGGAGAAGAAAGATGCGTAAAAATTTTCTAATACTAAGCGTGTTGGTCATCCTCAGTGTGCTCCTGGCGTCTTGTGCTCCAGCCGCGCCAGCCACTGAGCCCTCCGCGCCTGAACCTGCGGCGACCGAACCCGCCGCGCCGGAACCGACGGAGCCCCCGGCGACAGAGCCGCCCGCGGCTGAAGGCCCCAAGATCCTGCGCGTCAATACTGGTGGCGTCGGTGACATCCCCACTATCGACCCGGCTATTGCCGAAGATACCACTTCCATTACGATCATCGAGTCGGCGTTCATTGGTCTGACACAGATCAATGAGGAGACCAGCCTGCTCGAGCCCGGCATCGCTACGGAATGGGAATCGAAGACCAATGACGATGGCACCGAGACCGTCACTTTCCACCTGCGCAACGATGTCCCCTGGGTGCGTTTCAATGGTGAAGAAGTCGAGACGGTTAAGACCTGCGATGGCACAGCCGACCGCATGGTGACCGCCAGTGATTTCGCCTATGGCATTCAGCGCAACCTCGATCCGGCCAATGCTTCCCCCTACGCCTACCTGTTGGCCTTTGTGTTAAAGGGCGCAGCTGATTTCAACAACGGCGTGACGACCGATTTCTCGACCGTTGGCGTCAATGTTGTCGATGATTGGACCATTGAACTGACCTTCCTCGAGCCGACCGCCTATAACACTCAGATCGCCGGTTTGTGGGTTGCCCGCCCGCAGCCGAAGTGGGCGATCGAAGGTGATTGCGATGGCGCCGTGGAAGCCCGTGGGGAACGCTGGACTGAGCCTGGTTTCTTCCAGAGCTATGGTCCTTATACCATGAAGGAATGGATCCATGACTCCTCCTTCACCCTGGTCAAGAATCCCTTCTGGCCGGGTTCTGCCGAGATCCCGCAAGCCAAGATCGATGAAGTTCAATTCGTGATGCTGGATGAGTCCGCTGCCTTCGCTGAGTACGAAGCTGGCAACCTGGACGCGACAGCTGTCCCGCTGGCGGATATCGATCGCGTCAAGAGCGACCCGGTCCTCTCCCAGGAACTGGTGATCGCGCCGAATGTTTGTACCTACTACTATGGCTTCAACACCACTGCTCCGTACGTCGACGATGCGCGCGTCCGCCGCGCCCTGTCCATGGCTCTTGATCGCGAGAGCCTGATCGCCAATGTGACCAAGGGCGAGCAGATCCCCGCACAGTGGTTCACCTATCCTGGTCTGGCTGGTTCGCCGACCCTGGATGATCACCCGGATCTGGGTATCAAATCCGATCCCGAGGGTGCCAAGGCTGAATTGCAGTCCTACCTGGATGAAAAGAACCTGACGGTTGAGGATCTTAATGGTCAGATCACCCTGATGTTCAACACCTCTTCCGGCCACCAGCAAATTGCGGAAGCTATTCAGCAGATGTGGAAGTCCGCGCTGGGTCTCGATGTCAATGTCGTCAACCAGGAATGGGCCGTCTATCTTGAGACCGTCAAGGGCCTGGATACACCTCAGATCTGGCGCCTTGGCTGGTGCCTGGACTACCCGGATGCCAACAACTTCGACAAGGAAGTCTTCGCTGCCGGTGGTTCATCGAACCCGACCGATGCCAGTGGAAAACCCGCCGGTGGTCTGATGTGGAAGAACGATGAGTATGAAAAGCTGGTTGCAGAAGCGGCTGTTGAGACCGATCCTGCCAAACGCGTGGATCTGTATGCTCAAGCAGAAGACATTCTGGTCAACAAGGATGCCGCGATCATCCCGATCTACTGGTATACCCGCGTAACCGTGACGAAGCCCTACGTCGTCCGCACCTTTAGTGTGGGTGGCCATGAGCTTTACTACAAGTGGGATCTTTTACCCCACTAGAGTTTTAGTACGAAACAGAGAGGGGAGCTTAGCTCCCCTCTCTGAAGTATGTTGTATTCTGTTTTGTCTGGAGACATGAGATGGGCCGATACATTATTCGTCGTTTGCTCTATATGGTGATGGTAATACTGGTCGTTTCAATGATCACGTTCGGGCTGATGCACTCGATCCCCGGGGGACCGTTCACGCGCGAGAAGGCGCTGCCGGCGGAGACTCTCAAGATCCTGAACGAACGCTATCATTTGGACGATCCGTATTGGAAGCAATACGCAAATTGGGTTTATAGCGTCCTGGTCCCTCATATCACCACGACACCACCAACCAACGCCCTGGCAGACGATTTTTTGTTGAATGCAAAAGTCGGGTCTGTGTGGTTTCGCTGGATGAATTTTGGCCCATCGTATAAGTCTCGCAGTCGAACGGTGAACGACATTTTCCGCGACAATTTGCCGATCTCGGGTCAGTTGGGAGTAATGGCGTTGCTGATTGCCATCATCATTGGCATGCCTCTGGGCGTTTTAGCGGCTTTAAAGCAAAATACTGGTTATGATTATTTCAGTATGGGGGTGGCTATTTTTGGGGTGTCGGTCCCAGTGATCGTACTGGGGCCAATCCTGGTATGGATCTTTGGCGTCGAACTAAAGTGGCTGCCGCCCACCGGATGGGGAGCCAAGCCTCCATACTTCCTGGGGTTCTTGCCATCCAAGCTTAGTCTGGAATTCTTTAAGTATGCCCTGATGCCTTCCGTAGCGTTGGGCCTGGGCTCATCTGCAATCATTGCCCGTCTGACACGGGCAAGCCTTCTTCAGACGGTTCGTGAGGACTATATTCGCACTGCGCGTTCGAAGGGATTACATGAGAGATTAGTGATCGTGCGGCATGCCTTGAAAAACTCATTGATCCCAGTGGTTACGATCCTGGGTCCGCTCTTTGCCGCATTGGTGACGGGTACATTCGTAACCGAACTGATCTTTGGTATCCCGGGCATGGGTAAATATTTTGTGACCAGTATTACTAATCGCGACTATCCCGTGATCATGGGAACGATTTTGCTCTATGCTGTCTTTCTCGTCGTTGCAAATTTGGTTGTTGATATTATGTACGCGTATCTTGATCCGCGTATTCGTTATGATTAATTGCTAAAGGAGATTAGCCATGGCAGAAGTACGACTAGAGGCTGATGCAAAATCGGTTGGCGCTGGCGGAAAACCCCTCACTCAAAAAAGTGAGAGTTTATGGCAGGACGCCTTCCGGCGCCTGGTTCGCAATCGTGCCGCCGTAGCGGGCGGATCGATCATCATTATACTGATGCTTACAGCTATTTTTGCCCCATGGATCGCGATCAAGCCATATGATGAACAGGTGCTCGTCGATCAACATCGCGCACCCCAATGGGTTCTTTCGATCTTTCCGAGTATGAAGCCCTATGCCAAGGTTTCGACAGATTATCCTCTGGGTTCAGATTATGTCGGTCGCGACTTATTCAGTCGTATTGTCTACGGGGCGCGCGTATCCCTGACGGTGGCATTTATTGGACCTCTGATCAGTTTGCTGATCGGCGTCATTTATGGAAGCATCTCCGGGTATTTTGGCGGCCGGGTAGACAACATCATGATGCGGATTGTGGATATCCTGTATGGCTTCCCTAGCATTCTTTTCATTATCCTGCTCATGGCATTTTTTCGCTCCACGCTTTCCGACATTCAACCAGGTACGTTTGCCTATTCGGTGAGCAGCCTGGATAAATCCACGGGTGGACTGCTATTTATCTTTGTCGGTATCGGCCTGACCTCCTGGGAGACGATGGCTCGCCTGACGCGCGGCCAGGTTCTGGCCATTCGTGAAAAGGAATTCATCGAAGCCGCCCATACCATTGGCGCGACGAACGGCCGCATCATGTTCCGCCATATCCTGCCGAATATTCTTGGACCGCTGATTGTTGCCGAGACGCTGGCGATCCCCGGTTATATTTCAACTGAGGCATTCCTTTCGTTTATTGGTTTGGGAGTCAATCCGCCTACGCCTTCCTGGGGCTCCATGATCTCGGATGGCGCGCGGGCGATCCGCAGTTATCCGAGCGAGGCTTTTTTCCCGGCGCTTGCGCTGGCAATCACCATGTTTGCCTTTAACTTCCTTGGAGATGGACTTCGCGATGCGTTAGATCCTCGCCTGCGAGGAACACAGTAATTTTTCGGTTAACAAATAAAATCTCTAGTAAATAAGATAGGATTCAGATGGGCAACTCCTCTGAGTCCTGTTTTATTCCACCGGGTGATGGTTCCATGTCAAAACTTGCTCCTGTCTTTTTATTGGTGGCCGTTCTTCTATTGACACTCGTATTGGGTGTCTTGAGTTGGACTTCACCAGACACGCTTGTTCCGTTACAACAGGCGACAGCCACAGCGCCTCCTGAAGTTCCCGTCATGCCGCCTGAAGAAGATAGCTGGATCATTGTGGATTTACCGCCTGATAGTACCCAGCTGGAATATGGCGCAGAAGTATATCGCCTGGTCTGCAAGGCCTGTCATGGCGATAAAGGACAAGGCCTGACCGATGACTGGCGTGCTCAGTGGGCACCGGAAGATCAAAACTGCTGGCAGTCCAAATGTCACGGCCGTAACCACCCATCCGATGGATTTTATATGCCGATGAGCCCGGCTGTGGTCGGCCCGCCGCTTATGATGTTCGATACTGCCCTGGACCTTTACAACTTCATCCATAACTATATGCCCTGGCATGATCGCGGCAGTATGACTGAAAAGGAATCCTGGAGTGTTACAGCCTATATCTTGAAAATAAATAATGTCGATCCGGGACCCGATCTGAATCCGACAACTGCCGCTCAAATTCGGCTTCGCAAGAGCAGCATCTCTGCCTCATCTCCCTCCCCGGACTCTGTCTCTGCTACGGGTGCAGTTCCTGCGCAGGAGCAACAGGATGAGAAAACGAATAATGTCTCTAGGGTTTGGGTCATCGCGATCATTGCGGGAGTGGTATTGATTTTCTTCGCGATCATTGCACTGAGCAGAGGAAGTACCCACTAATTGCCGGGTTTTGCGAAGTGAATGTAGCTGTGATCTGACTTTCGAAAAGAAGTTGGGATATTGAGAAGTATCAGAATGAATTACTGGCTAATTATCATGACGGCTTGAGAGTTCGTCCTCAAAAAATCCCGAAATCCGACTACAATCTAGCCGGAGGTTGCATGAAAAAATCTACAAAAGCCCTACTTCCTTTACTTACTCTCGCACTTGCATTGCTTGCCTGCGGACGCCAGGCAACTGTCACTCCTTTTGTTCCTGGAACGGCAACTTCGACCCCGCCTGTTACACCGACGCCTCCAACGCGGTCGCTGACAATTTGTCTTGGACAGGAGCCGACGACTCTTTACCCATACGGCAACCTCAATTCCGCGGCGCGCAGTGTGCTCTCTGCCATCTATGATGGTCCCATGGATATTGTGGATTATGGCTACGAGCCGATCATTCTGGAGAAGATGCCCAGCCTGGAAGATGGCGATGCGCAGGTCACTCCGGTGACCGTTAATGCCGGTTCGGATGTGATCGATGCAAGCGGCAATGTCGTGATACTTGAAACAGGAATAAGAGTGCGTCCAAGTGGCTGTCGCAGTGACGAGTGTGCGATCACCTACGATGGCACGAGCAGCCTTCAAATGGACCAAATGGTGGTCACCTTTACCATGCTCGAAGGACTGACGTGGTCAGATGGCACGCCTCTCACATCCGGCGATTCGATCTATTCGTTTGGGCTGGCTTCGAACGAGGCGACGCCCGGTTCAAAATTCCTGATCGAGCGCACATCTATCTATGAAGCCGCCGACGAACAAACGATCCAGTGGTGGGGCAAGCCCGGTTTCATTGACCCCGATTACTATACCAATTTTTGGATGCCCCTGCCTCAACATGCCTGGAGCGAATTTCCTCCGGATCAACTTTTGCAAGTGGATGTGTCGACGCAACTTCCACTTGGATGGGGACCTTACATCATCGATGAGTGGGAGGCGGGCAAACGCTTGCACCTGATCAAAAATCTCAATTATTTCCGTGCAGGCAGTGGGCTGCCGAAATTCGATGAACTGACCTATCTGATCTACCCGGATACCGATACAGCCATGAGCGCGCTCGTGGATGGAACCTGTGACGTGCTTGATCCATCGACCCGGCTGGATGGACAGGTGGGCCTGCTTCAGCAGATGGAGTTCGATCACCAGGCGCGTTTGCTGACTGCTCCGACCATGGTCATTGAATGGCTGGGTTTTGGAATTACGCCTGCAGCATACGATGATGGTTTTGATGCAAGGAAGGATCGCCCGGACTTCTTTGGTGATAAGCGCATGCGTCAGGCGATTGCTGTCTGCCTCGATCGTCAGAAAGTCGCGGATACGGTTCTGTATGGACTCTCACAGGTGCCCGACACCTATCTGCCGCTGGACCATCCGCTTCACAACGCGAACGTTCAAACGTATGAATACAATCCATCTTTGGGGAACCAGATCCTCGAACAAATGGGTTGGCTCGATCAGGATAGTAATCCTTCCACACCGCGCCAGGCCTTTACGGTTACGAATGTACCTGTCAACACACCCCTGGTGCTTAACTATCACACCACCTCTGCAACGCAGCGCCATCAGGTGGTCGAGATCTTTGAGCAGTCGCTGGCTGAATGTGGCATCGGTTTGAATGTCATCTATTCCAATGCCTCTGATTTTTATGCTCAGGGTGCCGCGGGACCGCTCTTCGGTCGTCAGTTTGATCTTGCCGAATATGCCGTGGGTGTCAATAGCCTGGAGCCACAATGCACCTGGTTTACCAGTTCACAGATTCCCGGTGAGGACAATAGCTGGGTGGGTACCAATATGAGCGGGTACAAAAATCCCACATTCGATGCTGCCTGCCAAAAAACGCTGCAAACGGTTTCCACCGACCCGGAATATGCCTTCCATCAGGAGGCGCAGGCGGTCTTCGCAGCGGATATTCCAGCCGTTCCCTTGTACTTACGCCTCAAGGTAGCCGCCACACGTGCTGATTTTTGTGGGTTCGAGCTGGACCCCTTCGCCTCCTCCCCGCTGGCAGACATCGAAACCTTCGATTATGGGGCAGCCTGCGCGCCGTAATTCGACCCCAGGCTGTGCCGTTCAATTGATCGGCCCTTAGTCGTTTTCCACAAACAGGTAAATGGACAAAACTTTGCTATAATACTTTTATTCCTGTACATGGGAGCACCGTGATTAGATGGACAACAAACCTCTGTTGGAAGTAAAAGGACTCAAGACTTATTTCTATACCGAAGACGGTGTTGTCCGCGCGGTAGATGGTGTAAGCTTTGAGGTGTATCCCGGCGAAGTTCTTGGTCTGGTCGGTGAATCCGGCTGCGGCAAGAGTGTGACTTCGCTTTCGATCATGCGCCTGATTTCAAAACCCGGAAGAGTGGATGAGGGGGAGATCCTGTTGGATGGTGAGAACCTGCTCAAGCTGCCTGAAGAGGAAATGATCAAAGTACGCGGCAATCGCATTTCGATGATCTTTCAACAGCCGCAGACCGCACTCAACCCTGTGTTCAAGGTTGGGGATCAGCTAGCCGAGGTGCTGGCGGTTCACCAGGACCTCGGCAGGGAAGCAGGCTGGAAACGCGCCGTGGATCTGCTCAAAATGGTCGGTGTGCCGGACCCCGAGCGCCGCGCGGATGCTTATCCCCATGAATTGTCGGGCGGTATGGCGCAGCGCGTGATGATCGCGATGGCGCTCGCCTGTGTCCCTGAGTTGCTGATCGCAGACGAACCGACCACCGCGCTGGATGTAACCATCCAGGCTCAGATCCTCGACCTGATGCGCGACCTGCGCAGAGAAATGGGGACATCTGTCATTCTGATCACTCACGATCTGGGTGTGGTGGCAGAGATGGCGGAACGGGTGGCCGTCATGTACGCCGGTGAGATCGTCGAACAAACCGACGTCAATACATTGTTCGATCAACCGTTGCATCCCTACACTCAGGGTTTGATCGGTTCGATCCCCATCCTGGGCGAGATCAAGGAACGGCTGGACGTGATCCCCGGTTCTGTGCCGAACCTGGTCGATCTGCCGCCCGGCTGTCGTTTTGCGCCGCGCTGTCAGGCGCGTATCAAATATGCCTGCAAGATCTGTGCAGAAGTGAAGCCCGAACTTGTCGAAGCCAAGCCGGGCCATCTGGTGCGCTGCTGGTTATATCAAAACGCGGAGGGCCATGTCGCTCCGCTTAAGGTCAGCTAGTGACGACCTTTACTTGGAGCATTCAACATGCCAACGAACAGTAATCACAACGGGGAAGTCCTGGTAGAAGTCAATAACCTGGTC
>DASTJG010000360.1:0-7072 GCA_035716785.1 Anaerolineales bacterium | reverse complement strand
CCTTGGGGGTGGGAATGCCATTGGTTACGGCAGATGCATTGTTCCAATCTGTTTCTGTCACGATCTGGGTTGCGCTGTAGCGTACGAAATAGTTTTTCGCGGCCCCTCCGGCGGTATTGCCATCATCCCCTACGGCTGTCCAGTTGAGCACCACTGTTCCAGCATTAGTACCAGCAGCAGCAGAGAGATTGATCGCAGCTGGCGCTATTGTATCTGCCTGAGCATATACTTGAATTGCGTCGATATTAACGGACTTGCCAGAAACATATACTAGTTTTATGGTATGAGTCCCGCTTGCCAATGCACCACTCATCCACATTTTTTGCCAGGTCAGGGGGCCACTTTGGTCGAGCGCTATTGGTGTAGTGGAGTTATCCATGTAAATGTTCATTACACCACGTTCAGGTTCCTGAATGTAATACAACGCCACCCTGCTGCCTGTAAAGGTAAAGGTTGCATAGTCGGGGATATCCCCAGACTCCTTGTAGGTCTTGTTATACGGTCCGGTTTCAGTACCCGTGTAAGTTGAAGCTACCCACTTTCCAGTGTATGTCCAATTGCTGTGGGTATTGTCATAAATACCTTCTCCCACTGATGGAGCAGAGCCGGTAGTAAATGCCCACTTGGACGTCAATGCACCGTCCGCGTATATAAAGCTATTGTCATTCAGTTTTGCGCCAACTTGCCAATAATATTTCTTGTTCGGAACCAGGTTCGGCAATTGAACACTTGTTGAAGTGCCATTTGATTTCCATGTAGACTTATCGTTTATATCACATACGTTACTGGTAAGATCATATGAGTAGTAACAGTATACATATCGAAAGACATTGCTGGCTGAGTTCCATTGTAGTGTAGGCTGGGATACAGTGACTCCTGTAGCATTATTGCTAGGCGATTTCTTTGTGAAAGAAGCGCGATAGAGACCAGAGTCTTCTGGAGCAGCCTTAACATTGCCAGATAGACATAGACTGATTATAAGTAGCAGTACAAATGTCAGATTTGCTTTTTTAAAATGAGTTAACATTTTTCCCTTCCGCTTTTGGATTTTGATTTTGGGTTTTGCTGGTACACGAATCGATGTAGAAAAACAGAACGGTGCTTTAGATTACTATGCCTCCTAAATGGTGTCTTAATTGTCATAAGAATAGCTAAGAGCTTGTTCAAAACTTTGCCGAGATTGCCAACCTACTAGTATACCTGTGTTTGCTCTTACAACATTAATATGTATGACATGTTGTCGTTATTTGAATACCGGTTTGCCGACCAATTGGTGTAGATTTGTGGGATATTTCTGGGTACCTTATCAGGTATTGCGGCAATGCTTCTCTAATACGCTGAAAGGATGGTCATTGTTCCGGCTGGCTTTTAAGTGTTTTACTGAATTCAAGGTTTGGTTGATTTCTCTTGTTGAATAAAACTATTGCCGTCAGACTTTTCGCCTTTGCTAAACAGTTTGACATCACTCTCACTGCATTGCAAATCTCATCCACACGCTAACAACTATTCGCTAATCCCCATGAAAAAACTCATCCATCGGTGGGGCAATATTCTCCGGAATATTCTCCCCCCAGGCATCGCCGTCGATAACCTCTCCAGTTGGCTGTCCCTGCGCGTCCAGCTTGAAATAGACGGGAATGCCGTCAAAGTCAAAATCATGCAGGCTGCTATTCCCCCAGCCCCATTCATCCACATCCAGCCTGATGATGTACGTCCCGGCGTAAGCCTTGAGCATCAATTCGTTTTTCGACTCTAGCCCCGCATCGATTGCCTGACAGGGCGGACACCAGGTCGCATCGAACTCAGCAACGGGCATGAGACCGAGTTCAGTGGCCTTTTGCGCTTCCTGTGCCAGCAGTGTTTGCAGGTCGCCATCTCCGGGGCGCAAGCGGACGATTGTAATCTCTGTCGGTCCCACCTCTTGTGCGTCATCGGGCTGCGGCGCAGACTCTGTCTGTGCAGGGAGGATTAACTCCGGGGTCGATCTTGATGTGCGAGGAGTCAGGGCATTACAGGCCAGTAAAAAGACTGCTACGAAGACAGGTACGATCTTTTTATGCATTTCTCACTCTTTCAGATTATTGTTGATCAAATGCTCCTGCGCCCGGAATACGGACTCGCACGATCTTTCCCTCTACAGGTGGTTTGCATTGATAAGCACTGCATGCCATATATGTGACTTTGATCTCATCATCGATCCAGGCGTTTCCTGGTGGAAGTTCGACGGGCAGACGCAAGGTCACCGGACCGGCCGGGTAAACGAGCAATTCCTTCGGTTCGAAATCGGGCTCGTTGGCCTGCACACTTTCGATCAAGGCCCCGAGGGACATCATCTGACTCTCTTCCGTCAGTTCGAGCAATGTTGGGCGACCCAATCCTTCTAGCCCGTTGATCGGGATATCCTTGCTGTACAGGTGATGTCCCTCTGACGGCGTGAACGTTGCAGATAAAAAGGCACTTCCGTCCGCGCCGCGTTCCAAAGAAATGGATACATCAACATACTTTTCAGTAAAGGAAGTCAGCGCAATTGGTGCACTTTGAGCAGGCATGCAGGAGACACTGACTGCTGAAAGCAGGATTGTCAACATAAAAACATTGAAAAAGGAACGTAGCTTCATCCTCTGTTCTCTAGACCTATTATAAAGCCAAAGACCTCCGAGAGATTTCTTCCTCGAAGGTCTTTGCTGAAAGCTAACTGCTAATCACTGATAGTTGCTCGCCAGTAGCTACTAAGCTGTTTCCAAATATCTCTCGATAATATTGGCATTTGAAGTTGCGAAAGTCTAATCGTCACCGTCAGGAACGGCCTGTAAAGTTTGCGCCTTGACCTTGACTTGTCGCGCACTGTTGATCAGGATGACCGACCCGATGATGATAGCGGCTGCAACCAGGATGCGCCCATTCAAAGGCTCATCCGCCAGCAAGTTTCCCAGCAGGACTGCCACCACCGGGTTGACATAGGCATAGGTAGACATCAGCGAAACAGGAGCGTTGTGCAGCAGCCATCCATAGGATACGAACCCGATCAGCGAACCGAACGTGATGAGATAAGCGAGGCCCAGCCAGGAGCGCATTGACACCAGCCCGAGGTTGAATCCATTTAACTCGCCTTTGACCACGCTGACCAGGAACAGCGCCACCGCGCCTGTGAGCATCTGCATGCCTGTCGAGAGCAGCGTGGATTTGGGCATGTCCGCGCCTTTGGCATAGATCGATCCCAGGGACCAGAAGAACGGCGCCAGGAGCAACAAAACGATGCCCAATGTACTGAAGCTTACCTCTGATCCTGTAATTTCTTTGGGACCGACCAGGATGAAAACACCTCCAAAGCCAATGACCAGTCCGAGAATGGCCTGCCAGCTGGGCTTTGTCCCGCCGGCGCGCATCGATTCAAACAACACCAGCCAGAACGGGGAGGTCGTGATCATCAACGCCGCAATGCCCGAAGGGACCGTCTGTTCTGCCCAGGCAACGAGGCCATTGCCGCCGAGCAGGAGCGCCGTGCCTACGATCGCGGTGGATTTCCAGTTCCCTATGGTTGGGGCCGGGTCGCCGGCGGCGCGGCGCCAGATGTACAGGATCGCGCCGGAGATCAAAAAGCGCAGGGCTGCATGCAGGAACGGGGGAATGGTCTCCACCGAAAAACGAATCGCCAGATACGTCGACCCCCAAACGATATACAATGCCAGTAAAGCAATCCAAAGTTTTGTTTTCATTTGTTTCCTTTTTACATCTTTACATCACGCTAAGCTGAATAGCGCTATGTGCCACTCAGTCGAAGCGCAGGTTTTAGAATATTTCTCGTAACCTGTCCTTCGGCTTCGCCGCTATGCGGCTCGGCTCACGAAGTCCCGGTGCCTTTCCGGGAGGACGGCTTCACGCGCCAGCAGCGCCTTCTTCCGCAGACTGCCATAGCGGTAATTCCCAAACTCGCCAACCTTGCGGATCACACGATGGCAGGGGATCAGCACTGCGATCGGGTTATGTCCAACTGCTGTTCCGACGGCGCGTGTGGCGCCCGGCTTACCAATGTGAGCAGCAATTCCCTCATAAGTAGTCACCGTGCCCGTGGGAACTTGCAGCAACGCCTCCCACACTTTGAGCTGGAAGTTGGTGCCACGCAGGTGGACGTTCAATGGCTTGCCGCGGTGACTGTAGCGCAAGTCAAAGATCGGCTCGATCAGGGATACCGTAGACTTGTGATCCTCGATCATCCTTGCCTGTTGCCATTCCGCCACAAGCTGGTCGATGGCTTCCCCTTCGCTGGTCTGCACGAAACCGAGATGACAGATGCCGCGTTCTGTGGTGGCGATCAGACATTTGCCGAAAGGCGTTGGGTGGACCCCATAACGAATGGTCAGGCCTGCGCCGCGGGATTTGTACTCGCCCGGGGTCACAGCCTCCGCGGTAACGAAAAGATCGTGCAGGCGTCCCAGGCTCGAAAGCCCGACCTGATGGGTGGTATCCAACAGATTCTCGGATTGGTCGAGCAACTCCTTGGCGCCTTCTTTGGTCAAGAATTGCAGAAAGCGTTTTGGGCTGACGCCTGCCCAGCGGGTGAAGAGCCTTTGAAAATGATATTCGCTTAATCCGATGTTCGCAGCGACCTCTTCAAGCCCTGGCTGGTCCTTATAATGGTTTTCAAGGTACAGGATTGCCTGCTCGATGCGCAGGTAGTCTTCAGATAATTGTTTGAGATCCGTTCCAATGTTCATAGTCGCTCCTTTCCATTGTATTCTATGAACATCTCTTGTTCCTGCCGACCCGATTCTTGCTCTGTTGCCTCTCGCGCTGAGTGCTACGCAATCGAAGCGGGGTAGTGGCAAGCAAAAAGGACACGCCCTGCGTGTCCTTAAACAATAGCAATGCTACTGTAAACCAACGCGACAACGGCAGCGATTGTACACATATGGGGTACCCTTCGTCAAGCCCAAAAGAGGGGATTGAAAATATAGTGAGTTTTACTTAAGATGTAATCAAATCGTTTTTCCTTACAGTTATTTTTATTGAGGTACTTATGCAAACGAAGCACTCTATTAAAGATTATGTGAATGTTGTAAAACACGGGATTGCCAAAAACTTCCAAAACGAAAGACCCAAAAAAGTGATCGTTGTTGGTGCAGGCCTGGCAGGATTGTCTGCCGCGTATGAATTGCTCGAGGCCGGGCACGATCCCCTGGTCCTCGAGGCGCAGCACCGTGTTGGCGGGCGGATCTACACCATGCGCGAACCGTTTGCTCGTGGACTCTATGGCGAGGCGGGCGCGATGCGTATCCCGCGCTCTCATGAGTTGACTATGGCCTACATCGAAAAGTTTGAACTGCCAACCTGTGATTTCATGATGGGAAATCCGCAGGCGCATGTCTATGTCGGCGGTGTTAAGCAGCGGCTGGCGGATGTGCAGGCAGACCCTCAATTGCTGGGTTTTGAGGTTTCGGAAATTGAGAAGGGTAAGATCTCGGGTTTGTACTGGGAGCAAACGATCCGTCCGCTCGTAGAAAAGATCGAAAAGGAGGGGGAAGCTGCCCGGGAACAGATCTACGCTGAATATGACCAGTATTCCGTGCGCGAATTTTTGGAGCTCAAGGGTTGGTCGGAAGGCATGATCGAGATGTTCGGCCTGCTCAATAACCAGGAAGCCATGATGAACTCATCGTTCCTTGAGCTGTTCCGTGAGGATGGGGGAAACTATTACACGAATATGTGTCAGATCGCGGGCGGAGCAGACAATCTCCCCTGCGCCTTTCTGCCGGCTCTTGGATCGCGTGTCCGTTACGGAGCGAGGATGATTGCCATCGATCAGACTCACGAGGAGGTTGTTATCCATTACCAGACGCGGGTGGGGCGCTTCGAAGCCCGCGGCGACTATGCGATCATCACAGTTCCATTCCCTGTCTTGCGACACGTCGAAGTTTTGAAGCCGTTCTCGCGCGCCAAGCAACGCGCCATTCGGCAATTGCACTATGATGCCTCTGCAAAAATATTCTTTCAAACTCGTCGTCGTTTCTGGGAGGAAGATGATGGTATCTATGGCGGTGGCACTGTGACCGACCTGGCTATCCGTAATTTGTACTACACGGATTACGGCAAGGAGACCGGACGGGGTATTTTGCTGGCAAGTTACACCTGGTCTGAAGACGCACAGCGCTGGGGATCGCTGCTGCCGCACGAGCGTATCGAACAGGCCATTGAAAATGTGGCGCTCATTCATCCGCAGATCAGGGACGAATTCGAGACGGGTGCCTCACACATGTGGCATGACGATCCATACGCGGGCGGCGCGTTCGCGCTTTTTGACCCGGGTCAGCAAACGTTGCTGCACGATGAGATCGTCAAGCCGGAGGGCCGCATCCATTTTGCAGGTGAGCATGCCTCCCTATACCATGCCTGGATCCAGGGAGCTTTCGAATCAGGCCTGCGCGCAGCCATTGCCATCCATCAATCTCCTTAAACAAAAAGACTTCACAGGTCTTTAAGACCTGTGAAGTCTTTCGATTATCGATTCCCCGCCAATGCCGTGTGCTGCGGAGTTTTGAACCTGCTTTCGCAGGTGGGTCCCGACCCAGAAACGCCGCCTTGGCTCAGGCCTATCGCGTTATTTCTAGAGGAGTTAGAGACCCTAAAACTAAGTGTTGGCTCAAAACGGAAGGTGCAACATCACGTACACAGCAGGGACAAGATTCTTATACCATAAAGGCGCGTGCAAGGGTAGAGCAAAATTAATACTTAAGTACCTTTGCAAATTAGAATGTTGTAAGTATTTCCCGAAATATCGCCTGGTTGCGTTTATGTTCATTTTATGCTAATCTTGTCCTGGCAATCATACAGATCAACGAAGGAGAACTATATGGCAACAGTTCCAGGTATCGATGTTTCCTATTGGGATGCTGGGATCGACTGGCCCAAAGTGCGTGCCACCGGACAGCGCTTTGTCTTAGTCAAAGCAACAGAAGCAATCACGTATAAAGATCCCACCTTCGATGATAACTGGTTTGGGGCAAAAAGCGCGGGACTGTTAAGGGGGGCGTACCATTTCTTCCGTTGTAATGTTGATGCGAAGAAACAGGCGGAT
>DASTJG010000359.1:0-8709 GCA_035716785.1 Anaerolineales bacterium | reverse complement strand
GTTGGAATAGGCAATCAACGTCCCTGCCAGCAAACCCACACCGCCGACCTGCGTAATGATGAGCGCCTTGATGCCACCCGCGACAGCTTTTGGATCATCGTTATAAAACGAGATCAGCCCATAGGAACACAGGGCGGTGATCTCCCAGAAGAAGAATGTGAACAGCAGGTTGCCGCTCAACACCAGTCCCGTCATGGAACCGATGAAGAACAGAACGAGAAAGTAATACCGGCCGAGCTGTTCTTCACCGTGCATGTAATCGACCGAGAAGATCACAGCCAGCGAACCGATCACCGCGGCGATAGCAGTCAACGAGACCGCCAGACCATCGGGGACAAAGGTCAGGTCACCGAATGCCTTTCCAAACGGGATTTGAATGACTGGTTCCGAACTCGCGAACCAGAACAGCGCGATGGACGCGGCTGCGGTCAGAAGGCTGAACAGAACAGCAAGGGTATGTTGAAGCCTGGGGTGTTTATTCCGTGCCAGCCAGACAACGATGGCACCCAGCCAGGGAAGTACGATAACAAGGGCAACAATGATCCCGGCCATATCAACCTCGCATCGAAGAGATCTTTGGAACGTCGAGCGTGCCAAGACGTCGCCGAACCTGCACGGCGAGCGCCAGCCCCACCACTGCGACGATCGTATCCGCCACAATGACCGTTGCCGCGGTGGATTGTCCCAGCCCCAGGTTGCCGCTCAACTTGCCTGCCAGGACCAATGCCAGGATCACGGCCTTGATCAGGATCTGCAGCACCATCACGATCTTGATGAGATTACGGGTGATCAACAGTCCATAAAATCCCACCCCCAGTAATCCGATGACGCCAAAGAAAATAATATTCATGGGTGTAAATGTCATGGTTCACTCTCCACTTTCGCTCCGGGTACTTTTTCCGAGAGCAGCCCCAAAACTCCCATGACACCGGAAAAGATCAATACAATTTGGATCCATACGTCGAGCACGCGGTTTTGCCAGAGGGAATCGGCCAGGTCGAACGCACCGGTGGCGACAGTTGTCCGAACAGCCGGGAACGCCATCGCTCCCAGCAGGATCACCACCAGCCCAACTATCCCGAATGCCAGCGGTTTTGGAATGACCGAGGCCGGGTCCATGGCGTCGTCACCGACAACGCTCAAGGCATAGACCAGCAGGACGGTGACGAGCCCGGCGCCGACAGACAATTCCATCACTGCCACTTGCGTAGCACCCAACAAATAAAGGACTGCGGAAACGAGTGCGCTGATACACGCCAGATAGATTGTCGCCGAAAGAATGCGTGTGGCGACAATGGCGCGGTACGCGCAAAAAATTGCTCCCAGCAAAAATACAGCATATTGAATGCTTTCCATGGTCGAACAAACTCCTGTTCTCTTCTCTTAGAGCTTGGGTAGACACAGCTCCAAATCCGCCCATCGTCGCATGTTACTCCAATTTCACTTGTGAAATATACCACGAATTAGAGAATTTTCTGCCTGTTATGGGTCTAGTTTTATACACTTTTGTACGATGACATTTGTCATTTCATTCCACAAAACGCAAATCATGGTTAAATTGCTTCCATCTCGATCTTTATTGTCTATGAGTGAAATCAAATCCATTTCCTCGCATAACCCGGAGAGATTACTCCACACCAAGCTGATGCCGCCGCGCCTTACAGCGGCTGTCGTTTCACGTGACGATTTGCTTGCGCGATTGGACGAAGGATTTACAAAGAAAGTGATCCTCGTCACTGCACCGACTGGTTTTGGCAAGACAACCCTGGTCCGGATGTGGATCAGTGAAAGGGTGAAGGCGGAAGGTGGAAGGATGGATGACAAGTTTCAGCCTTCATCCTTTCGCCTTCCGCCTTTTAGCTTCGCCTGGTTGACAGTAGACGAGCATGACAACGATCCGGTTCGTTTTTGGACCTATGCCTGTTCTGCCCTGCGGACGGTGGATCCCAGCCTTGGCAAAGCCACGCTGTCCATGCTGACGAGTCCTCAGCCGCCCGCGTTTGAATCCCTGCTCACGCCTCTTATCAATGATTTGACGCGGCTGGAGAAATCATCTGTACTTGTGTTGGAAGACTATCACACCATTAAATCAAACGAGATCAACGCAGGTGTTTCATTTCTGATCCAACATCTCCCCGAGGCACTTCATTTGGTCTTCATCACGCGCACCGACCCCGACCTGCCTCTCGGAATCTTACGCGCTCGTGACGAACTGGTTGAGATCAACACGACAGATCTGCGTTTCAATCAAGAGCAAACGGAAGCTTTTCTGCACACAACGCTAAAAATTGCCATCCCGACCTCGGCAGTCACCAGACTTTTGCAAAAGACGGAAGGTTGGCCGGCGGGACTGCGTCTGGTCACATTGCTGCTGCAAAACAAGCGAAGCACGCCGCAGAGCGGCAGTGCGGACAAAAGCAATACGGTCGATATCGAGAAATTGATCGAAGCCTTTTCGGGCAGTGATCGGTACGTCTCGGACTATCTGATCAACGAAGTCTTCGGGAGTCAAACGCAGGATATTCAATCCTTTTTATTGAAGACATCATTCTTCGGGCGCCTGACCGGCTCCTTGTGCGATGCGATCCTGGAAATCAAACAGAGTGCTGCCATACTGACGCAGCTTGAACGTGAAAATTTGTTTATTGTCCAGCTTGAGCGCGGCGGGGATCAAATCTGGTATCGCTACAATCCTCTGTTCGCGGAGTCCCTTCAGCATATTGCTAAACAACGTCTTGCCGAAACTGAAATCAAATCGTTATTTGAGAAAGCCGTCGACTGGTATGAATATCATGGTCTGTTCGATGAAGCCATCGAGACCGCGCTGGCTGCCAAATTGTTCGAGCGGGCGATTGCGTTGATCGAACGATTCATCGAGATCCACGATCTGAGGGAATTACGCACCCTGGGTCGCTGGTTGGAAAACATTCCCCAGTTGGAGATTTTGCGTCATCCCATCATTTGCTTCACATACGCACAGGTGATCCTCTATTCAAGTGACCGCTTTGCGCCTGCCACTGCCGCTCGGATCGAACCGTTCCTGCGCGCGGCGGAGTCCGCCTGGCAGGACGAAGAAGATCACGACCGTCTCGGTCAGTTGCTCTCGTTTCGCGGCAATGTCGCCTGGTGGCAGGGGGAGATTCAAAAGGCTTTCGAATATTCACGTCAGGCGCTGGACAAGCTCCCTGAGCAGGATGTGTTCTGGCGCGGCAACAGTCTGTTGAGCGTCAGCTATGAGGCGTTGAGCGCGGGCCGGATTCTGGAGGCGCAGGATAAAACTCTCGAAGCCAGGGCTTTGTTAGGTGCAGTACAAAACATCTATGGTGTTCTCGCGGCGACCCAATTCCTGGCCGAAATTTTTTACTGGCAGGGCGAACTGGAACAAGCCGAGCAGTTGAACCGGCAAATTCAAAGGGAGGCTGTTGGGGATGAATCCATGCTGGATGATCAGGGCATCGCCGCGTTGAACCTCGGACATATTGCTTATGAACGGAACGAACTTGATCAGGCTGAAGAACTCGCAGCACGCGCCTTGGATCTGGCGGAACAGCGCGCAAACCAAATGCTGCAAGTACAGGCGACCAGTCGGCTTGCGCACATTCATTTGGTAAGAGGCGATTCAGCGCGCGCGCTTGAACTTCTCAAGTCGCTGGAGGCGAAAATCCAGAATCCAGCCTTGCTGCGTGAAATTCAAAATGTGCAGGCGCTTCTTTCCATTCGGTCCAATGACATCTCATCCCTGGAGTGGTGGCTGAAGATTATCTCGTCGGATAACCAAAACGCCTTGCCTCTTCAAAAAGAACGTGAAACTTTCGCACTGGCGCGCCTGCGAATTGCAGAGGGCAAACCAAATGAAGTGCTTGATCTGCTGAAACAATGTCGTGAAGACGCCGCGCAAAATGGGCGTCTCCGCAGTCAGGTGGAGGCTCTCTGTCTGGAAGCGCTGGCATGTTATGCGGATGGAAACGTGCCGGAGGCAGCAAAATTGCTCAGTGAGGCACTGACCATTGGGCAGGCAAAAGGATTCCGTCGTCTCTTCTTAGATGAAGGGACGCGCATGGCTGCATTACTTCAAGCAATGCTTTCCTCGCTTCCCAATCGCAGCCTCCATATGTTTGCCGCGACCCTGTTGCATTCTCTCCCATCCGAAGTAACGTCGTCGACGGTGACCGATGCCCTAGTGGAAGCGTTGAGCCAGCAGGAACTGCGCGTCTTGCGCCTGCTCGCCGCGGGCTTATCCAATGCGGATATCGCCCGGGAGCTGGTTGTTTCTACGAATACGATCAAGACACATGTGAAAAGCATCTATCGCAAATTGAACGTCAATTCGCGTGACGAGGCGCGCACGATAGCGCGTGAGCTAAAACTGCTTTGAAACGGTGGTCGAATAGCCCCGAGCGAAGCGAGTGGCGTACCGAGACCAATCACCCTTGCAATCACCCGCGTCGGGTGAAGCGGACAGATATAGTAAATACTACAATGCGGTCAGTCAATGCATACTGTAGGATTGTAGGATGATGAAATGACACAACGATCTATTTTTGCAGGTAAAAATGAAACCATCCTGATCAAGGTGGGTGGCAGTGTGATCGTCAAAGGGCATGAAAGCGACAGGCTGGTTGCCGCAGGCACGGGAGGCCTGACCGTGGACCGCCGCAGCGCATCGGAGATCGGCCGGGCCCGCGCCGCGGTGGGCGATCACGTGTTTTTCGATGTGCGCATCAAGCTGCCTGGCAAGCAGTCATCCAATGAAATGATCGAGGTTCAGATCGGTGATAGTGGCGAAGTACTCGTGCCGTTTGAATCCGACATAAAAGTGTACGCCGGGAAGGACATTGATGTGCAAGGACTCAAGGGCCAGGTAGATGCTTTTGCCGGCTTGAATTTGAAGGTCATGGATGTGTATAGCCTGGGAAATATCTCGGCAGGCGGGAGCATGGATGTTGATGCCAGGGCGATGACCGGAAAGGATGTTACTTTCGGAGCGGGCCGTGATCTGCGCTTTCACGTTGCCGATCTGACCAGTCTCCGTTTGCGCGTGAAGGACATCGGTGGCTACTGGGAAGCGCACATTGGTGGGGGCGAGAAATCGGTTTACCTCAAGTCGGGTGGGGATGTCACCTTTGTGACAGATCAGCAGGTGGAGCCATTGCCGCCGAACTATGTTTTGGGGAAGATCGAAAGACCTGCTTAAATCTAAATTTGAATTTTCACAGATGCCACGCAGTTGCGCGGCATTTTCTTTTCGTTACATGTAACTGTGCTATTGCTTTGATGGCTACCTGTGTTCATATAGCTAATGTGATGTTTATCACTTGTGTGCAGTGCTAAAAATTTCCATAATACTCTTGTTGAAACAAAAGCGGTCAGTTGGATTTGACTTGGGGGCGAAGCATCGCAGCCCCAAAATTATGATATGTAAAACTTTCGTTCGTGAAGAAACAGGGATCTGTATTCTTTTTACAGGAATGTGCTAACCTGTTTTGATTAAAAGAGACGTGCCGCGCCTACAAAGTATCTCTTAATAGTATGCCTAGATAACTCTATTGCGACATTGGAAATGACTAAAACAACGATTTTTCCATTCCAAGGCAGATCTTCCTTCAAGTTGATTTTTTTCATCCTCTTGTTGAGCTTGCCCCTATTGCTTTACTATGGCTATTGTTGGGGCTGGTGGGGGCGACAGAGTTTATTATTACAGTATCTTTTTCAATGCAGTTGCCCGATTGTCAGTGAAGAGGCACGCTATCCAGATGAAGTGGATGTGATTGTATCTGCCTGCCGTAATGCTGGGATTCGACTATCGCCAAGCGGACGCTTGCTGTATGTTCGTGAAAGGCAGGATGATCTTACTTCAACATATCTGTTGGATTTACAAACGTACAAGAAGGTCAGCTTCGTCCTTCCCGAAGGTTCAAATTATTTTTTAACCGATGACCTAGTGTTTCTTTCGTTAGATTATGGAGGTGGGGAATATATCTTAGATCGGACAACCGGAAAACAATATCCGATCCAGCGTTTCATTCATGTGCAACCAAGTGCGTATTCCTATGGAAAGCTGGATCAAAACATATTATTTGAAGATTTATTACAGGTTGAGAGAGTCTTCTTTATAGATACCCCATATCAACTGGTAATAGTCCTCTCATCAGATTTCCAAACCGATTCAGAGCACAGTTTCACTTTTGAAGCATCTGCGCTTTCTGGAGATTATAAGACTCTACTTCGTCAATTTTTGCAACAGAACAATATTGCTTACTATGAAGTCCCATCCAACTTTCCTGATGAAACAATATCCCCGGATGGAAGATTTGTCGCGCGCCCAGATGGGATATATTTGGTTGAGACGGAGAAAAAGATTGTCGAAGTATATTCCGCCAGTAAATTTTATCGCCCCTATAGCCGAAAATATTTCCTGGTGCGAGGCTGGACATCTGATGGCACGGGCGTGATTTACTCAAAATTTCTCGATCCTTGCTTGATCGAGTATCCAGGCTTGGATGCACCGGGATGCATTATTGAAGTGCCTCAACCTGTGATCAAACTCAAGATTCCTGAAGAGTATTTATTGCCAGCACAGAGACCCTGATGAGGTAAAAGAACAGACGATGTTGCCAACTCGTTTCCTGAAAAGGTATTTTCCCAATACTCCAGATTGGCTTCTTGGCGGGCTGTTCCTTGTGGCTATATTATGGGTAATAGTTCTACCGCTAGAAATTTCTCAAGTTTTAACGCGACAGGATTTTATACGCTCTTGGGGGTGGATCGTTAGACCACTTTACATCGAGGGTCTGCAAACTGCTATGTCCTTGATCCCGTCTAGCATTTATTCCTCCATTACCAAAGAGATGGCTTACGTGTTTTTAGGTTTACTTATATCTAGCCCGGTCTACTTCGTCATCGGAACCTTACTTGCGACAAGGAGGGCTCTTGCAACAATTCTAGGAGTTTTATTCTTGGTGCTAAAGATTCTATTCGGCTGCTACATGATTTTTATTATATGGCTTTCATTTGGTTAGTCCACTGATGGGTTTGCTGGTAAGGATCCCTGTTGCCAGCCTTGCATTCAAATCACTACCGGAGGGAATTTCCATGAAATGAAAACGCATTATTTTCAGATGACTCACTACAGTAATTGTAATCGCCAAACGCTTGTAATTTGTACATAACCGTACTGCCCCAATCTTTCCTCGCTGGGGAAATACTATAGAGCACAAACCACCTGCAAAAAACTTATATCTTAGAAAAAGAAAGGCGTGAGCAAGAATTGACAGACGCCCCGCAATTGCGGGGCGTCTTGTATGAATCACCCTGCCAATCACCCGCGCAGGGTGATGTCTTTTCATTCTATCGAAAAGTATGATGTGCACAGCTTGATAGATAGGAGATGTTACATGATCCTGGTTACCGGCGCTACGGGAAATATTGGCAAAGAGTTGATCCCGCTTCTGCTCCAAACTGGACAATTGGTCCGTGTGCTTACGCGTGACGAACACAAAGTAGCTCATCTTGATGCGAGGGTGGAACGTGCTGTGGGGGATTTGGATAAACCTGAAACCCTCCGCATGGCAGTGAAAGGGGTGGAACGGCTCTTTTTGGTCACGTTTGAAACACAGCAGGATATCAACATGATCGAGACAGCAAAAAGAGCAGGTGTTCGACAGATCGTTAAGCTGTCCACGCTGGAGGCAGCTGAGCACAAAATCAAGGTTGGGAAATGGCACTATGAACGCGAAGAGCTGATCCGCGCCTCCGGGCTCGACTGGACATTCCTGCGTCCCGGCATGTTCATGAGCAACAGCATCGAATGGTGGGCTGAGTCGATCAAGGTGCAGGGGAGTGTGTTTTTCCCGGGAGGGAAGAAGGGCAAGGTCGCACCAGTCGACCCGCGCGATGTAGCACAGGTCGCGGCGCTTGCTCTCACACAGCCGGGACACAATGGACAGGCATATACATTAACCGGCTCGGAATTATTCACGATTGGTGAAATGGTGCAGGTGATTGCACGCGTACTCGGCAAGCCCGTTCAATATGTGGATATCCCGCCGATTGCAGCGAAACTATTCATGCTCAAAACCGGCATGGATAAGACGCTCGTCAACGCGCTGATGGAAATGCTCGCCTCGCTGCGCAGGAATGAAGGCGCGATCGTCACGGATACGGTACGGCAAGTGACCGGCCAGCCGCCGCGCACGTTCGAAACGTGGTGTCGTGAACATATCGAAGCATTCAAAGCCTGATTGAAAACATCCAACCGTTCATTCCGTTGAACGCTGCCATACGAAAAAATTAAAAGGAGATTCAAAGTGGAAAACCTATTGCAAATGTGGCTCAACCCGATCAACCTGGGAATCCTGTTCCTGTGTCTTACCGTTGGGATTTGGATCCTGGCGCACAGCGACCCCACTCGCAGAGACAAATAGAAAGGAGATGGTATGAACAATACTCAAACTACAAAAGCCTACAAAGGCCTTCCCATGGAAGGTTTCATCGCCAGTTGGTATGCAAAGACCACTCTCAAAGATTTGAAGCGGCATAAATTAATGGCGAAACATTTGGTTGATAAGATCCCTGCTGGCGGCAAAGTGCTGGAGATCGCTCCGGGACCCGGATACTTTTGCATCGAGCTCGCAAAGCTGGGTAACTTTCAGATCGCCGGTCTCGATATCAGCAAATCTTTTGTGGAGATCGCGCGCAGGAATGCTGCTG
>DASTJG010000358.1:0-21895 GCA_035716785.1 Anaerolineales bacterium | reverse complement strand
TCTGTATACTAGGGAATAGGATGAGCATTCAGCCTTTCACGTTACTGCCCGATTCTGAACTCATCGCAGCATGCTTGAAAGGGAGTGGTCAGGCCTGGGAGGTTCTGCTCGTTCGGTACCAGCGTCTTATTTATAGCATCCCATTACGGTATGGGTTGCCTGAGTATGACGCGAACGATATTTTTCAGAATGTCAGTCTGCTATTGTGGGAAAACCTTGGACAGTTGCGTGATCGTGCGCGTCTTGGCGCCTGGCTGGTGATCACGACGCGCAGGGAATGCTGGCGGATGATGCGTCAGCGCAGACAGAATACAGTGGTTTTGGAGGAACGGGCGCTGGACGGGATTCTTCCCCCGAGCCCGCGTTCGGAAGATGAATTTCTGGTGTTGGAACGGCAATCGCAGGTTCACGCGGCCATCGAATACCTGGAGGCGCCTTGCCGGGAACTGTTGACAATGCTTTTCTACGCAGACCCGCGCCCGACTTACAGCGAGATCGCTCAAAGTCTCACACTTTCGGAAGGAAGCATTGGCCCGACCCGATCACGCTGCCTTGAAAAGCTGATGAAGATTCTCGAGAACATGGGATTTGCAGATGCGTAAGACTTGCTGCAAAGTGTATTTTTTTTGTTGCCAGAATACTCTATAATGATGGTAGATTCTATGGCACATTTTAAATATGAAACCCTGTTGAATTATCTTGAAAACCAACTCTCGGCTGAGGAGCGCGGCCAGGTCGACGCGCATACTGCTGCCTGTCCGCGTTGCAGTCAGCGTCTTACGCTACTACAAGGGGTCCTGCAATCCGTGGCCGGAGATCGGACCGTTGCACCGCCGGAGGGTGTCCTGAAGCGGGCGATTGATATTGCTCATGGCAGACGAGAATTCGCTCTGCGTAAGCCCTGGATGCGTGTGGTAGCTGCCTTGAGTTTTGATAGCCGCTTGCAGCTTTCCTCTGCGGGGACACGCGGAGTTGCGCATGGGCGGCAGATGTTATTCACTACGGAACAAGTCGATATCGATCTGCAGATCAAGCGCGGACATACCGATAGCGACTTGCTGGGACAGATGTTGGGTACGCAGAGTTCGGGGGAAGTTCTCCCTGTGTTCGTGAGTCTGCAGAGCAGTGCAGGCACATGGCTGCGGGCGACGGAAACAGACTCGCTCGGTCAGTTTACCTTCAGGCAAATTCCCTCCGGCAGTTATGATCTTGTTTTTGATCTTGAGAATCAGGAGGTTGCCATCACGGGACTCGAGTTCGAAAATGACTAGAGACGAATTCATAGAAGCATTGCTCTCCGCGCCCCATACCGAGGCGCGGCTTTTTCTCACAGAGGGGAACGCGGAGCACATGCAGATCAATATAGTGTACGCGCTCAAGGAACGGGCCGACCAGTCGGAACGGGACGACGCGCGTCAGGCATTCCAGATTGGACAAATCGCTGCAGAGGTTGCCGAACATCTGGCGGATGACGAAGCCAGAGCGGTCGCGCTTTGGATACAGGCAAACGCACAAGATCTGCTTGCCGACCTGGAGTCTGCGGCACACTCCTACGATCTTTCTGCACAGCTTTTTAAGGCAGCGGGGAAACCATTGGAGTCCTCCCGTACCAGTCTTGGCCACATGGAAACTCTCGCAAAACTAGGCAGGTTCGACCAGGCGCAGTCGCTGGCGGAGGCGGCCCGTCGGGTGTTTGTTGAATTTGATGATCTGGCATCCCAGGCCACAGCGGATATGAACCTGGGAAACCTTTATTATCGCCGGGGAAATTATGTGGCCGCTCTGGAAGCTTTCCGTCAGGCCGCGCAGGCTTTTCAAGCGTTGGGAAATGAATTGTATGCGGCCATGAATCAGATCAATCAGGCGAACATGTTGACGGTGCTCGATGACTTTCTGGGCGCCGAGAAACTTCATGAGCAGGCGCGGCCGGTCTTTGAAAACGCGGAATTGCGTACTGCGGTTGCTTCTGTGGATTTGAACATGGCGATTTTGCAATCCTATCGAGGCAACTATTCCAAAGCCTTCCAAATCTTCGAACAGGCCCGCGCTATCTTTTCAAGCTTGTCTTCACAGGTGAATCTGGCGATGACCGACCTGGAGGAGAGTGATCTTCACCTGGAACTCAATTTGCCCGAACGTGCGTATCAGTTGTCAGAGCGGGCGGAGCAGGTGCTGGCCGAACTGCAAATGCCTTTCGAGTTGAACAGAGCGCGCGGCAATCGGGGGATTGCGTTAGCGCGCATGGATAAGCTGGAACAGGCAGAGGCACTGCTCGAAGAAGTGCGTGCCTCCTTTGCCTCACAGGAAAATAGCACCTGGGTCGCACAGACCGATTTGCAGCGTGCCGAGGTCATGGGACGAATGGGCACTCGTGATCAGTCCAGACAACTGGCAGCTGAGGCCTTGCAAACCTATAGCCGTCTTGGCATGAAAGCCAGGCAAGCGTATGCTCACATTGTCTGTGCCAACCTGTGGGTAGATGACAAGAAATGGGACTATGCCATGCAGGAGTTGGATGCAGCCGAGCGGGCGATCGCTGAAACGGCGGCCCCCTGGCTGGAGTCCCGCATCGAGTCCTGTAGAGGCCGCATCCATGAGGGAATGGGACAGCTTGGTGAGGCGATCGAACATTATCGCATGGCTGCCGGGCACACCGAGAAAATGATGGCGGTGCTGACCGCGGAAGAACATCGCACAGCTTACATTGCTGACAAATTGCAGCCCTATGAAGCCCTGGTTTCCTTATACGCGTCAAATGATCCACAGCTGGCATTTCAATGGGCAGAGCAAGCCAAATCGCGCGCATTGGTCGATCTGTTGGCAGCTGGCATTCGACCTCGCCTGCACATCCAGGACGATATGGATGCGCGCAATGCAGAACGCCTGCAGGTATTACGTGAAGAGTTGAACTGGCTCTATATGCGCCTGACACGCGGCGAAGCTCCCGGCGATCCTTCCGCGCCGGCTGCCATTCCCGAAACCTGGGCGAAGATCCAGGAACGCGAAAAAGAAGCCAGCGTATTGTGGCGGAGTTTGCAGGCCAGACACGCCGAGGAATTATCCCTCTTTCGGGAAGCGCCACTTTCCGCTTCAGAGGTGCAAGGCAGGCTTCCGGAAGACACTGCCATCTTAGAGTACTTCATTGCCCGCGATCAGTTGATCATCTTTCTGTTGACAAAGCAGGATGTCTTTGCCTATCCATCAACCTCCGCAGCGGATGTGCTGCCGCTGCTGGAGGAGCTGGCTTTTCAATTCTCCAAATTCCAGTATGGCCCCGCTTATTATGAGCGTCACAAAACTACACTCTTGCGTACTGTCCAGGACTTGTTGGATAGGCTGGGTGACAAACTCGTGTCTCCTGTTTGGGAGAGACTTGCTGAAGTGAAGGCGCTTAACATCATTCCTCACGGCCCCTTACACGCTCTGCCCTTTCATGCTTTAAGGCAGGACAGTCGGTATTTGATCGAGACGCATGCGGTCTCCTATGCTCCCAGCGCGGCTGTGTTGAGTTACTGTTGGAATAAGTCATCCAGGTATAGCGGAAAACAACCATTCGACGGGACGCCACTTCTGGTGGGCGTCCCGGATGAACGCGCCACCCAGGTGACGCAGGAGATTCAAACGCTTGCAGCGTTGATCCATGACAGCCATGTGCTTCTTGGTGGTGATGCGACTCTGGAAAGAGTCCGAACGACTGCTCCCGGTTGTGGGTTGTTACACCTCGCTGCTCACGGGTTGTTTCGCCCGGAAGCGCCATTGCTTTCGTCTATCCACCTGGCCGACAAATGGATGGCCGTCCAGGATGTGTATGATCTCGATCTGAAGGCCTCGCTTGTGACACTCAGTGCCTGCGAGACCGGGCTTGGTCACGATGAGGGAGGGGATGAGATGGTTGGCCTGGTGAGAGGCTTTCTGCACGCAGGTGCAAGTTCGCTTCTTGTCAGCTTATGGATGGTGGATGACAAATCGATGACTGATTTGATGACCCGGTTCTACACTCATTGGCTTACCGGCATGCCCAAGTCACAGGCGTTGCGACAGGCACAAGTGGAGCTGATAGGACAGTATGAGCATCCCTATTATTGGGCGCCCATGGTGTTGGTAGGTAACGAGAAATGATCGCTTGCACTTGTTCTTGCTAGTTTTTCGATAGGAGGTCCCCATGTTTGAGCTTTTCAAACCTCGCCTGCGTGTCTTTCTAGGGTGGATGATTGCTTTGGAGCTTTGCGTTACCCTGATTGGAAGTGCGCGGGCCGAAAAGCCCAACATCCCGGATCCGCCTCCCGATCAAGTGGTGGTAAAACTCAAAGCTAACGTTTCGATCAATACGATCCTTGCCCGTTACAACGCAAGCCTGCTTGGGACGCTGACTGAGACCAACCTTTACTTCCTGCAACTGTCCGCAGGACAAACGGCGAGCGGCATCCTGCCGATCCTCAATGCAGATCCGGACCTCTATTACGCGGAGCCCAATTATTACAGCGAGGGCGAACCGGGCGGTGGCTTTATTATGTTTGGCGGTCACATGGCGCCTTTGGCAGAGTTCATCATGTTTGGCGGCCACGGGGATACCACACCCACGCCTCCCCCCGGTTCCAGTCAATGGGCCTGGAGCAAGATCGGTCTGGCAGAGGCCCAGAAGATCTCGCGCGGCCAGGGCATCATCGTGGCCGTGCTGGATACCGGCATGGCTCCCGATCATCCGTTGTTGAACAGCTCGATCACGGCCGGGTATGATTTTGTTCGTATGACGAATGAGATTTATGATCGCGGTAACGGACTGGACGATACGGGGAACGGTCAGATCGATGAATTCGTGGGACATGGTACCCACGTTTCCGGCATCATTGTGACCGAAGCGCCTGGCGTCCAGATCATGCCCATTCGCGTTCTGAATTCCGATGGCGTCGGAACGTATTGGGAGGTCGCGGCTGGCATCAAATATGCGGTGGATCACGGCGCGCGGATCATAAACATGAGTTTGAGCGCTCCGCGCCTGACGCCCTCCCTGGCCGACGCGCTCGACTATGCAGCCTCCCACGGGGTGATCGTTGTTGCCGCGGCAGGGACCGGCTCCGGTCCAAACTATCCAGCGGCGTATTCGAATCCGCTGGCGGTGATCGGAGTCGGGGCGAGCGATCTAAACGATAACATTCCTTCGTTCTCAGGAGGACAGGTCCAGGATACGGATGTGTTCGCGCCCGGAAAGGACATTTACAGCGCTTATCCATATAACGGCTACGGTCTGGGCAGCGGAACGTCCATGTCTGCACCCGTTGTTTCCGGTGAAGCCGCGCTGCTGCTGGCGCGCTATTCGGATTGGAATGCGGTGCAGGTAGCCCAGCGGATTTTGAGTAAAACCGATCCAATCCCGGAAACTTCCACAGGGCGCGTCAACCTGAGCAAGGCTTTGAACAACGGACTGGAAGCAGGCTACTCTCTCGGTGATTTCGGATCGCCGAACGATAACAACCTCAAGCCGCGCATTCGTCTTGTCAACAACACCTCGGAGGACATCCCACTGGATCAACTCAAGATCCGTTATTGGTACACGATCGATTCTGACCAGCCCCAGACCTTCAACTGCGACCACACGACTGCTCCCGGCGGTTGTGGCGGACTCACAAATAGCTTTGTCCGCCTTCCAGTTGGGAGTGTCAACCGCAATGTTGTTTCCGACACATATTTGGAAGTAGGCTTTGCGAACAATGCCGGATATTTCTCTGCAGGTAGTCAATTCGACATGTATTTGCGTCTGAACAAAATGGATTGGTCGAATTATGCCGAGACCAATGACTATTCCTACGATGGCGCCAGGACGGTCATGACCCGTTGGGACCGCATCACACTGTATCGCAATGGAAGCCTGGTCTGGGGTGTCGAGCCCTCCGGTGGAACGGTCAGCGCGACGGCGATTGCCGCGACCAGTACCGCAACGCGCACCCCCACGCTGATTCCTGTCACTGCCTCGCCCACGCGCACTGCAACGCAAGTTCCTTCGAATACTCCTCTCCCAACGTTCACTCGGACGGCGACATCGGTCCCTGCAACACCCACCAGGACGGCAACGCTGGTGCTTGCAACCGCCACGAAGACTGCGACATCTGCTCCCGCCACGCCGACAACTTCCGGCGCGAGTTCGATCAAGGTCCAGTATTTGCCGGGCAATACGGCTGCCAGCAGTCAGGCAATTGTTCCGAAATTGATCCTGGTCAATACGGGGAATGTCAGTGTTCCGCTAAGCGAGCTGAAAGTGCGTTACTGGTTCACAGTCGATGGGAACCAGCCGCAAAGTTACTGGTGTGATTATGCTGCCTTTGGCTGCTCGAATGTTTCTGGCCAATTTGTCGCGTTGCCCACCAGCAGGCCAGGAGCAGACTACTACCTTGAACTTAGTTTTGCGAGCGGCGCGGGGAGCCTGGCTCCCGGTGCTAATACCGGGCAGATCCATAACCGTTTCTCCAAGAACGACTGGAGCTTCTATACCCAGACGGGTGACTATGCCTTCGATCCTTCGACGACCCAGTTCACAGATTGGAACCGCATTACTGTCTATCGCAATGGTGTGCTGATCTGGGGGATCGAGCCGTAATTGCACGAGGACCGCTTAATAAGCCGCCTGGATTTGCCAGGCGGCTTATTTTTTTACCAGTTTCTTTGTCTATTTGGAAATTCATGTATTTATTTCCAAATAAGGTTCTCTATAGGTATAGGCGCCAAAAATTGCCCAAATGGATCATGGCGTTTTTAAAGATATTGTGTCAGTTCCCAAAAAACTCTGTGTTTTCAGATTCTGGTTGCAATCCTGAAGATTTCAACCAGAATTTCACCTTGAATAAAGAAAGGTGTTTAATGAAAATTACTAAGAAAGTTGCCTGTTTTTTGGTCCTGATTTTATTGCTTGTAGGTATTTTCCTTCCTCCCCGGCCCGTTCAGGCAGCGGCCGGATTCCATGTCAGCGGCAGAAACCTCCTGGATGCGAGCGGCAACAACTTCATCATGCGGGGCATTAGCCATCCACACGTCTGGTATACGAGCCAGACGAGTTCCTTTGCGAATATCAAGGCCGCGGGCGCGAATACCGTCCGCGTTGTGTTGGGCGGCGGACGCTGGGGGCCGAGCAGCGCGTCTGATGTAGCCAATGTCATTCAATTGTGCAAGACGAATAAATTGATCTGTGTGCTGGAAAACCACGACACGACCGGCTACGGTGAGGACGGCGCGGCCACGTCTCTGGCTCAGGCTGTCAATTATTGGAAAAGCATTCAAAGCGTTCTGATTGGCCAGGAAGCCTATGTGCTCATCAATATTGGCAATGAGCCATACGGAAATAACAATGCCAGCGCCTGGGTCGAGTCCACCCGTAACGCGATCATTACCATGCGAGATGCCGGCTTCGATCATACATTGATAGTGGATGCGCCGAACTGGGGACAGGACTGGCAGTTCGTCATGCGCGACAACGCTGCCAGCATTTTCAACAGCGATGCGGATCGCAACACGATCTTCAGCATTCACATGTACGGGGTCTTCGATACGGCTGCGGAAGTACAAAGCTATGTATCGAGTTTTGTGACTGCAGGCTTGCCGCTGGTCATCGGCGAGTTTGGGTGGAACCACTCCGACGGGAATCCGGATGAGGACGCGATCGTGGCTACCGCGCAGGCCAACGGGATCGGCTATATTGGCTGGTCATGGAGCGGGAACGGCGGCGGGGTCGAATACCTCGACATGGTGACCAGCTTTAATCCGGATCAGAGAACGGACTGGGGCAAGCGGATCATCACCGGCTCGAACGGATTGCAGGAGACCTCTGTGCAGGCCTCCGTCTATGATGAGGGAACGCCAACCTTTACTCCAACGGGTCCAACTCCCACGATCACGCTGACCCCAAGCGGGGCATTGAAGGTTCAACTCGTTGCGGCTGGGACCGATAATACCCAGCAGACAGCCTTCCATTATCGATTACAAAATAACGGAGTAGGTGCCGCTTCGAATATTTCGGTGCGGCTGTACTTCACGACCGATGGTTCGAATGCCGCTTCCAGTTATGTGCTGGAGAAATATTACGATCAATCGGGTGCAGCAACTGTATCCGGTCCCACGCAGGCTTTGGGCAGCACCTACTACTTCACAGTCAATTATGGGACCGCTTCCCTGCCAGCCGGTGGAACCTGGGACTATCACACCGCCATACACCTGAACAATTGGGCGAGCACATACAATGCAACGAACGACTGGTGGCATGGAACCAGTACACTGCCTGCAAACTACACCGATTGGACGGCGATCCCGGCGTATGTCAGTGGGGCGCGAGTCTGGGGTAATGAACCGATCGGTGGACCGACAAACACGCCAACTCGAACCCCGACGCGCACCTTCACTCCCACTCTTACCCCGACGGGCGCGACGAATACGCCCACCCGCACTCCTACCCCCACCGCGACCTTCTGTCCGCAGGCTACGGCAGAACCGCTCTGGGTGGAGCCGGTCACTTCGCCTACTGATCAAACATCGCAAGTGATCACGGTTCGCATCGGCAACAGCGATTCGGTGACGGTCGCGCATGAGTTTGGCAGCACAACAGTCACCGGGAACTTCTCCACCTCCAATCCTGCTCTCGTGACTGTACCCTTGCAGGTGAACGCAACTCATCATCTGAGGGTATCTGTACATATCAAGCCAATGATCGGACCCGGCGGTTGTAGTTATGGCAACTACACCTTGTCCACTGGCAATGATCGTTACGGTTCACCGCTCACGATCGTTCAGACGGATAGCACGATCACGCCCACTCCAACGACTCTACGCGTTCAATATCGCGCGGCGGACACGAACGCGGGCGATAACCAGATCAAACCGCACTTCAACATTGTCAACGCAGGCGCGAGCAGTGTGCTGTTGAATGAGTTGAAGATCCGCTACTGGTTCACCCGCGAAGGGACGGCGAATCAAAACTTCTGGTGCGATTGGTCCGCGATCGCAGGTAGCTGCAGCAGCCTGAGCGGGACGTTCGTGCAGGTTAGCCCGGCGCGCACCGGCGCGAATTTTTACCTGGAGATCAGCTTCACGCCTGCAGCCGGATCGATCGCTGCCGGTGGCCAGAGCGGTGAGATTCAGGCCCGTTTTGCCAAGAGCGACTGGAGCAATTACACCGAGACTGGTGATTACTCGTTCGATCCAACGAAACTTTCTTTTGCCGATTGGGATCACGTGACACTGTACCGCAACGGTGTCCTTGTGTGGGGAACTGAACCGTAGTTTTTCGAAGCTGAAATGAGTAGGGAGACCTACTCTTTTTGGCGCTATTTATGTAACCGGTTACATAAGCCGGTAAGGAGAAGAACCGTCACTGTCTAATCTTTTCTAAGCCAATCTGATCTGCATTGTTTCCCAAATTTTTGAGGAGTGAAGGAGACACTCATGTTATACAACCAAACAAAAATTCGCAGTTTCAAACGTCGGTGGATGATAGCGATAGCCGTTGCAATGATCGCAACGATTCTGCTGTCTTCCCTGGGCATCCCAGTGCACCTGGTTTCTGCCCAAGCCCAGCAGCCTGTGTGGCGGGTCGATGCGCAGGGGAATATCACCAAGGATGGCGTGATCTTCCGTGTTCGCGGCGGATCCTGGTTCGGGCTTGAAGGACGGCATGAGCCCTCCAACGACCCGACCAACCCGAGCGGCGCTCCGATGGAGCAGTACATGGGCAACGTCTTCTGGGCGCCGAGCAGCCGCACTTACGCGCAGGATGTAGCCGAGTTCAAGGCCATGGGCATTAACCTGGTCCGGCTGCCATTGTCCCCCCAGACCCTCAGGAACAACCCGCCCGACCCGCAGGGCATGGCACCGTACCTGAAGAACAACGATACGGTTAAGATCGCCAACGCACGGCTGGCGCTCGAGACGGTCATCAAGGAGCTGGACAAGGCCGGCATTATGGTCCTTCTGGACATCCACACCTGCTCCAACTACATCGGGTGGAGGAAAGGCCGTTTCGACGCGCGCCCGCCCTGGGCGGATGCCGACCGGGAGAACTACGACTTCAAGCGCGAGAACTACTCCTGCGCCTCGACACTCAACCCGCCCTCTGTCCAATTTACCCACCCCTACAGCGAGACGATGTGGCGGGCCGACCTGCGCACATTGGCCGGCCTGAGCACGCAGCTCGGCGTTACCAACATCATGGGCATCGACATCTTCAACGAGCCGCATGATTACACCTGGGCCGAATGGCGGAGACTCATCGACGTCGCCTATGGAGAGATCAACGCGGTGAACCCCAACATTCTGATCTTTGCAGAGGGGATCGGAACCAAGGCCAACACACAGGATGGTACACCGGACACCTTCGTCAATACGCCGCATGGAGATGCTGCGACGAATCCTAACTGGGGTGAGAACCTGTACGAGGCCGGTACCAACCCGCCGACCATGCCGAAGAACCGACTGGTGTTCTCGCCGCATACCTACGGCCCGTCTGTGTTCGTGCAGAAGATGTTCATGGATCCGGCCCAGCCGCAGTGTGCGGAGCTGGAAGGTGATGCTGCTGGTAACGCGAAGTGCAACATCGTGATCAATGAGGAACTGCTCCGTCAGGGCTGGCAGGAACACTTTGGCTACCTGAAGGCGATGGGGTACGCAATCGTCATCGGCGAGTACGGCGGCAATATGGAATGGCCGCGCGGCAAAGCTAACCTGCGCGACCAGGCCCGCTACAGTTACCTTACCGACAACACGGTCGATGAACAATGGCAAAATGCTTTTGTAGACTATCTAATCGACGCAGGTATTACGGATTCCATCTACTGGTCGATCAACCCGGAATCCGGCGATACCGGTGGTCTTTACACCACCCCCTACCAACCGGGCACGAACGAGTCTGGCTGGGGTACATGGGGAGCCCTCGACACGAAGAAGATGGCTCTGCTGAACAGGCTCTGGAACGCGCAGCCGAATGATCCGACTCCCACACCGAGTTTCACTCCAACGGGACCGACACCTACATTCACGCGTACGTTCACACCCACGAATACCCCTACGATCACACAGACCCCGAGTGGCACGGTGAGAGTGCAGTTGTCTGGTAGCGGGACGGATAACAACCAGCAAACGCAGTTCCGCTTCCGGATCCAGAACACGGGCACGAGCGCGCGCTCGAACCTGTCGGTGCGAATCTACTTTACCACAGATGGCTCGAACGCTGCCTCGAATTATGTGCTCGAGAAATATTACGATCAATCCGGCGTGGCGACTGTCTCTGGTCCGACCCAGGCTACCGGCAGCACCTACTACTTCACGGTCAATTATGGAACTGCCTCCCTGGCAGCGGGAGCCGCCTGGGAATTTAACTCCTCCATGCATTTGAACAGTTGGGGCAGCACCTATGTCGCGACGAACGACTGGTGGCACACGTCGGGCACGCTACCAGCCGCCTTCACCGACTGGACGACCATCCCGGCGTATGCCAGTGGAGCAAAGATTTGGGGCGATGAACCGGTTGTCGGGCCAACCAATACACCGACGATCACGTTCACTCCCTCGCGCACTCCCACCGTCACCTTTACTCCGACCGGTGTGACGAATACACCCACGCGCACCCCAACAGCAACCTTTACCCCCACTGCGACTCTTACCCAGGGCCCGGGCGCGTGCAGCCCGGTGACTGCCACCATTGCAGCGCCTTTCACCCAGGATGGTGCCGGCACGTTCTGCTGGCAGACGAGCAACCTGGGTAACTTCATCAATTCCTGGAACCTGGCAAACCTGACGATCAATGGCGTCGATTTCACCAATAAATATGCCTCAGCCAGTTCCTACCCTGCCAGGATCAACGGTTTCTGGTACGTCAGCTACACGGGCAATTTCCCGTGGAGTCACTTCGAAGCCAGATAGAAAAATTGAATTGCATGTAGGGGTGGGCAGCTGCCCATCCCTACCCGAGGAGGTGCACAAGGTTCACGAAATGAAACAGCATTGCATGTCCCCGAATGAGACAAATTCATTGTCGCATGAAAGCAATCAGGCACTGTCTCATCCGGAGAGTCAAACATAAGTTCAAAAGGAGAACAATATGTTTCAAAGTTTGAAGATGCGCACGTTATCTCTCCTGATCCTGATGGCGCTGCTAGCTTCGTTCCTGGTGCTACCCACCGATGTTGCACATGCCATCAATACGCCGTGGCTGAGCGTCTCGGGCAGATACATCAAGGACCCGGCGGGCAACAATGTGGTCCTGCGAGGCGTTTCACTCGTTGACGTGGGGGTCGCGGATACACGCCCGCGCGGTGCCGTGCAACTGATCAACATGGTCACAAATGAGGCGGATGGCTGGTACGCGCGTGTAGTGCGTTTACCGGTCTATCCCAACGCCATCGACGAGACACCCGGTTGGCTCGCCAACCCTGATGATTACTTCAACAATCATCTCAACCCGGCCATTCAGAACTGTGTGGCCCGGCAGATCTACTGTATCATCGACTGGCATTACATTGCAGACTACAACAACAGCACCGTGGATACAGCCACGCGTGCCTTCTGGAATTATGTGGCTCCCAAGTATGCCAATGTTCCCAATGTGATCTTCGAGCTGTACAACGAGCCGATGAATCCTGATAACTGGGCTACATGGAAGCAGTGGGCGCAGCCCTGGGTGAACATCATCCGCTCGCACGCCCCCAACAACCTGATCCTGATCGGCGGACCGCGCTGGTCGCAGAACATGTCCGGCGCTGCGAGCAGTCCCTTCACCGGCAGCAATCTGGTGTACGTGGCTCACATCTATCCCGAGCACGGCGGCCAGGGCACCTGGGATTCGTGGTTTGGGAATGCAGCCAACACGGTGCCCTTCTTTGTCACGGAATGGGGCTGGCAGCAGGGTGGGAATACGCCCACCAGCGGCACCCTCTCCGGTTATGGGATTCCCTTCAGCAACTATCTGGAATCAAAAGGCTTAAGCTGGACGGCCTGGGTCTTCGACCAGTGGTGGCAGCCGGTGATGTTCGACACGAGCTATAACCTGCTCGGCGGTGAGAATTACATGGGACAGTTCACGAAAGACTTCCTGTACCAGCACCGCAACGATAACCTGCCTGGCGGCAGCGTGACCAACACACCTCCTGGTCCAACCTTCACGCCGACGCGCACCAACACGCCCGGCAGTGGCGCTCTGAAAGTGCAGGTGTCGGCTGGCGGCACGGACAACAACCAGCAGACGGCCTTCCGCTTCCGGGTGCAGAACACCGGTTCGAGCGCAGTCTCGAACATCTCGACGCGCCTCTACTTCACGCTGGATGGCAGCAATGCGGCATCCAATTATGTGTTGGAAAAGTACTGGGATCAATCGGGAGTCGCAACTGTCTCCGGCCCCACGCAGGCGTCCGGTTCGACCTATTACTTTACCGTGAATTATGGCGCGGCCTCTCTGGGGGCTGGCAGTTCATGGGAATTCCAGACTTCCCTGCACCTTGCCAACTGGGGATCCAACTATAGCAGCGCGAATGACTTCTGGCGCGGCAGCGGTACCTTGCCGGCCGCTTTCACAGACTGGTCGACAATCCCGGCCTACGTGAGTGGCTCGCGCGTCTGGGGCAACGAGCCTGGTGGCGCAACGAATACACCTGTTACGCCATCCGTCACACCCAGTCGCACCAATACACCTACGCGTACACCGACCGGCGTGACGGTTACCCCCTCACGCACCAACACGCCCACGCGCACACCCCTCGGTGTGACGGTTACCCCCTCGCGTACCAACACGCCTGGGACAGGTAACTTGAGGGTCCAGCTCAGTGGATCGGGCACCGACAACAATCAGCAAACGGGATTCCGTTATCGGGTGCAGAATACCGGCACGAGTGCGGTCTCGAACATCTCGGTGCGGATCTACTTCACCACGGATGGCTCGAATGCCGCCTCCAGCTATGTGTTGGAGAAGTATTACGATCAGTCCGGCGCAGCGACCGTCTCCGGTCCTACGCAAGCCAGTGGTTCGATCTACTACTTCACAGTCAACTACGGCACTGCTTCACTTTCCGCGGGTGGAACGTGGGAATATCAAACCGCGCTGCACCTGAACAGTTGGGGCAGTACCTACAATGCCACGAATGACTGGTGGCACACCTCAGGCACCTTGCCGGCCAGCTACACAGATTGGACCAATATTCCGGCTTACGTAAGCGGTGGTCTGGTGTGGGGCAGTGGTCCGGTGGATGGGCCGACGAACACGCCCACCAACACCCCGACGCGTACCTTTACCCCAAGCTTTACACCCACGGGACCAACACCCACATTCACGCGTACACCGACTCCCACGAACACTTCCACCACTCCGACCTTCACACCGACGCGCACACCCACGAATCCTCCTCCAGGCACACACCTGGATAATCCGTTCGTTGGCGCGACCTTCTATCGCAATGTGGATTACACTGCCTCCGTCAATGCCGCGGCAAACCTGCAGGGTGGCTCGCTTGCTCCACTGATGAGGCAGGTTGCGAACTACCCGACCTTTGTCTGGCTGGATACCATCGACGCGGTTCATGGCACGAACGGTTATGCCCGCAGTCTGGCCGGTCACCTTGATCAGGCACTCGCGCAGGGCGCCAACGCAATTGGCATCGTCATCTACGATCTGCCCAACCGCGACTGCTCCGCTCTGGCCTCCAACGGCGAATTGTTGATCGCCGAGAACGGCTTGAACCGTTACAAGACCGAATACATCGATGTGATCTACGCGACCATCAGTCAGGCAAAGTACAACAACCTGCGCATCATTATGGTCATCGAGCCGGATTCGCTGCCCAACCTGGTCACCAATCTGAGCTTTGCGAAATGCGCCGAAGCTCAATCGACAGGCGCGTATCGGCAGGGTGTGCAGTATGCCATCGGCACACTGCGCCAATTGAGCAATACCTATGCCTATGTCGACGTCGCGCATGCCGCCTGGCTTGGTTGGCCCTCGAACTTCACGCCATTCGTGAATGAACTCAAGGCGATGGGCAACGGTATTCCGGGTGGTATCGGTAAACTGGATGGCTTCATCAGCAATACCGCCAACTATAACCCGGTCGATGAACCTTATATGGATGCGAACACGATGATCGGTGGACAACCGGTCCGCTCACTACAGGGCTGGTATGACTATAACGATTACATCGACGAAGGTCCGTATCTCGCGGCGCTAAAGACCGCGCTGACCACGGGCAGCGACCCCTATCCAGCCAGTATTGGCATGATCGTCGATACCTCTCGTAACGGCTGGGGTGGGACCGCACGTCCGACCGGTCCAAGCACATCGACCGTCCTATCCACCTTCGTAATGGAGAGCCGCATCGACAAGCGCATTCACAAAGGCAACTGGTGCAACCAGAATGGCGCCGGTATCGGTGCGCGCCCAACGGCGAATCCCGTGTCGGGCATCGACGCCTTCGTGTGGGTCAAACCTCCGGGTGAGTCCGATGGCTCGAGCTCGCTGATCCCCGTTGGACCCGAGAACCCTGGCGGCAAGGGCTTCGACCGCATGTGCGACCCAACCTACACCGGTAATTCGCTGAACGGCAACAGCATGTCTGGCGCTTTACCGAACGCGCCGGTTTCCGGACGCTGGTTCCAGGCGCAGTTCGTACAGTTAGTTCAAAATGCCTATCCACCGTTCCAGCCTTAATGTGGAATAGCATTCAAGCAAGATAACAAGAAGTTCTGGTACATCTGTATGTGAGGACAACCGCCCCTGCGGGAATACTTTGCGAGTTGGTCGTCCCTACGAGTTAGAAATGAACGGACATGGTTGCTGCCATGTCCGTTCACAGTTAATTTATGTCGTTGCGGGCCTTTGGAAGCAATCCCCTACTAACATGAGATTGCTTCGCTTGATCACGATTTTGAGTTCTGTACTTTCCCATTCCCCAGCGCCGCTTCGATGATCTTCTGCACGCGCGGAGCCAATACTTATAGGAAAATTATTCTCTCCACCCAGTGAAATAGACCTCTTGACAAAAGCAATATAAAAAAATAGAATATTAGTAAATACTCACTAACAAACAGGTTCTTATGAAAAAATGGCTAATTTATGGGGTGGGCAAGACGGGATCTTTAATTGCACAGGAGGCTATCCAGCGCGGGCATGTTCCCCTGCTGGTGGGGCGTTCCAGCGAACGGGTCAAACCTGTCGCCGAGCAGCTCGGGCTGGATTGGACTACTGCGGATTTATCGGATAAATCAGGTTTGTCTACATTGCTGGAGCAAGTGGATTTGGTCGTTCACACGGCGGGACCGTTTTTATCCACCAGTCTGCCGATGGTGAGGGCGTGTCTGGCAAAGAGAAAACACTATCTCGATTTGTCCAATGAGATCCCGGTTTTTCAGTCCATTCTCAAGTTGGAGGAGGAGGCGCGGCAGAATGGGGTGGCGTTAATCCCTGGCATTGGATTTGGAGTGGCAGCCACGGATGGGCTGGTTCGTTATGTCACCACTCAGGTCAAAAACCCCAGGGAGTTGGAAATTGCCGTCCACATTTATGCTCGAGAGTCGAGCGCAGGCGCGGAGATCACGCGACTGGAGGCGCTTTCACGAGGAGGCTGGGCGCGTAGAAACGGCAGGCTGCTTCCGGTTCCGTTTGGACGCGGCGGCAGGCGGCTGAAGTTTCCCAGCGGCGAAAAAACCATTCTGCCCATCCCATTGGGTGACATCGAAACTGCATATCATTCCACAGGTGTCCCCAACATTACTACGTATGGAACATTTTCCATTTCGCCAACGGTTGCGGGCCTTGCGCTTCCTGTTGTTCAAAAGATCATTTCAAATGCAAACCTTCGTCAAAGGCTCGCACAACGCATCAGCCAGCGGTCACATGGTTCTGCAAAGCCAAAGACAACAACTGACTCATGTTCGTATACCTGGGCACGTGCAATGAACGATCAGGGTGAATCATTCGCAGCCTGGCAGGAAATGGGAGAAGGTTATGATTTTAGCGCCCAGGCAGCCGTCCGCGCGGTGGAGGAGGTTTTCAGCCAGCAGATTACAGGAGCGTTGACACCTTCCCAGGCATTTGGCCCTGATTTTGCGCTGCGCATCCCCGGTACCAGGCGCTACACAGCGAAAGGATGACTCCATGCCCAGACCCAGTCAAAAAGAAAAAATCATGGAAGCGGCTTTACAATGCTTTGCCAGGCGTGGATACGCTGGTACGCGTATTCGCGAGATTGCTGAAGCGGCGAACGTTTCCGAGGCAGCTCTGTACCGCCACTTTGCATCGAAGGAGGCGGTAGCGCAATCTCTCTTCGCTTATTATTTTCAGGAGTTCGGGCGGCGGATGAAAGCGGCATTTACATCCGGACAGCCTGCCACCGAGAAGTTACAAAATGTGGTCCGCCTGCTTTTGCAGGCCTATCGTGAGAAGCCCGCCGCGTTCAATTTTGTCATTCTCAATACACCGTCTTTCATGCCGCATTTATCTCCTGACACGATCTACCCCATGGATGTATTGGAGCAGATCATCAAAGATGGGCAGGCAGAAGGCTCCTTGCGGAATGGGCAACCCAACCTGCTGGCCGCGATCTTTCTCGGCTGTGTGTTGCGCCCCCTGATCGTTTCGCAACTTGCCGACCCTGGTGCACTGGATTTGTTACAGGATAGGCGGCATGATTCCGTCATTTTGGAAGCCGCGCTGGCATCCATTCGTCTGCGATAAGGGAGAAATAAATATGTTCGAAAAACTAATTTCCCTTGCTACAGGGAGAAATATACTTCGTGCGTTTATCGTCACACTGATTTTTATCGTTGCGATGAATATTGGTGCAACCGCGTTCTTTCAATTTACCAACGGTGTGGGCATTCTTGATAGTGCTGGGGGCGCCAACTTGCTGGATAGTCGTACAAGCGGCTATTCGCCAGAATCGGCCTACAATATGATTTCCGCGTATGGCAGCCAGGGAATCAAATATCACCTGATGATTGCGGTAGCCGATGTGTTCTTTCCACCCGTTCTGGCGTTCTTTCTACTTTTGACAATTGCTTATTTTTATAAGCCATTCTTCCGGTCACAACCCCTCACGCGCTGGCTGATCGCTCTGCCCATCATTTATCTCGTCTCAGATTACCTGGAGAATGTTGGCATTGTGACCATGCTTCTCAGTTTCCCGATCCGTATGTCAGGTACGGCAAGTTTCGCAAATTTCATGTTCATGAGCAAACACGCTTCCTCGAATGCAACGATCGTTGTTATTTTTATTGGACTCGGTTTGTGGATCATACAACGACATGCCCTTCGAAAAGAGCTTCCTGCCGGGGTATGAAGCAGGAAGCTCTTTTACTCTTTTGTCCTGTAATTTACACTTTCCCATTCCCCAGCGCTGCTTCAATGATCTTCTGCACGCGCGGAGCCATGCTCGAAGGATCGGGATGCAGTCCCTCGACGAGCAATGCACTTTCGTAGATCTGCTCGATGATCAAGGCCTGCAACTCGGAAGCGAGATCCATGTCCAGCATCTTTTTCAAAATGACATGTGATGGATTCAACTCTAAAACTTTCTTGGGAATCTCATATTCCTTGCCCAGATATTTATAGACGCGCTGTAACTCAGGGTTGAGAGCACCATCCGGGTCAGCCAGACGAGCGACAGATTGCGAGAGACGGTTGCTGGCGCGTACATCGGTCACGCGCTCGCCCAGCACTTGTTTGAAGCGTTCGATCAACTTGTTGAAATCTGCCTCGGCAATTGGCTCCTGCCCTTCGGTCTCTTGGGGATTCTCCTTGATTTCCGCCTGGGCGACGTTCTTGAGTTCGTAGTCCTTGTATTTGTGCAGGCCCATCAGCATGAACGAGTCCATCGGCTCGGTCAGTAGCAGCACTTCCGTGCCCTGCGCCTGGAAGTAATCCAGGTGCGGGCTGCGCAGGATGGACTTCGGATCGTCGCCTACGATGAAATAGATTTCTTTCTGTTCAGGCTTCATACGCCCGACGTACTCCTCCAGCGAGGACCACGTCTCGGGCTGTAGATTGGTTTTGAAACGCAGCAGGGGGTAGATCGATTCAGCGTCCGCCGGGCTGGTCGCCACACCCTGCTTGAGATAAACACCGAACTCTTTCCAGAACGTCTGATATTTTTCGGCATCGTTCCTGGCAAGCGTCTCGAGTTCTTTCATGATCTGCCCGGACACGACCTTTTTCAAACGCGCCATCAGCGCCGTGGACTGGATCGTTTCGCGTGAGACATTCAGCGGCAAATCTTCCGAATCCACCACGCCCTGCACGAAGCGCAGATGCTCGGGCAGCAGGTCCTTGTTGTACTCGCCGATCAAAATATTTCTGGAGTACAACTTCAATCCATCTTCCCGGCGCAGAGAGAAGATGCCACGGTCACTTTTGCCCGGCACATACAGCAGCGCGTACAACTGGACCGGTGCATCTGTGACAATGTGCGTATGCAGCAATGGATCTTCAAAATCCAGAGTCAGCTGCTTGTAGAAGTCCTTGTATTGCTCCTCGGTCACGTTTGACTTCGACATGCGCCAGATGGATGTCTGTTTGTTGACCGGCTGCTTTTCCTCGCCAACGTAGATCGGGAAGCCAATGTACTCAGAGTGTTTGTGAATGATGTTCTTCAGACGGTACTCATCTGCAAATTCCACCGCGTCTTCCTTTAGTTTGACCTCAACCTTCGTGCCGCGTTCGTTCATCTCTGCCGAGTCGACCTGATACCTATCCTCGCCCGTTGCATACCATCTGACGGCTTTGGCGCGCGGCTTGTAGGAACGCGATGTGACCCGCACCCATTCCGCCACCATGAACACAGAATAAAAGCCAACACCGAACTGTCCGATGACCTGCGTCAGGTCTGCATTTTTCTCTTTGCTTGCTTCGATGAATTTACGCGCGCCCGATTGGGCGATCGTCCCCAGGTTTTCGATGACTTCCTCTTTGGTCATGCCGATGCCAGTGTCCTGGATCGTCAGCAGACGGGCATCCTTGTCCACGTTGATGCGGATGGCAAGCTCCGCCGCCGGGTCGAGCACATCCTGATTGGTTACCATCTCGAAACGCAGACGATTGAGCGCATCCGAAGCATTCGAGAGCAGCTCGCGCAGGAAGACTTCCCGGTCTTTGTATAGGGAATGGATCAGGATGTTGAGCAGTTGTTTGGTTTCCGCTTTGAAATGAAAGGACTGGGTTTCCTCTTTGGTTGGAGTTCGGTTTGCATCAGCCATGAGCGCCTCCTGAAAATGTAACCGTCATTGCGAGGAGCCCATTGGACGACGAAGCAATCTCACACATAATTGCCATCATATATGAGATTGCTTCACCCTTCGCCCTCGCAACCCCGGCTGCTTTCGCCGGGGCAATGACGAAAAATGTTTCGTCCACATTTTATATCGCAGCAATTAACTTAAAAGCAAGAGGTTTGTTAGAGAAATATAAGCACAGTTGAGCCGAAGGCGAAGGGTCTTCGCCGCGCAGCGGCGGGATTCTCACCGCACCTGTGGTGAGTGCAGGTGTCGCTTCGTTCACACCGCCCCGGTGCCCCTCCGGGGGATGACATTTAACTTTGTTCTTATTTTCTACAAACATTCTTCACACATACGTCTCTTACAATTTAAACAGACAAAATTTTACCGGAGATCGCTTATGAAGCTCGACAAGTTTACCCAAAAATCCCAGGAAGCAAATTTCCAGGCTCAGGAAATTGCCCGTGATTACACCCATCAGAGCATCGAGCCTGCCCACCTGCTGCTGGCCTTGATCCGTCAGGATCAGGGGGTAGTGCCTGCCATCGTAACCAAAGTGGCAGGCAGTGTGCAGGCTCTGCGTGATGAACTGCAAAATGAGCTTGCCAGGCGTCCAAAGATCCAGGGCGCGGGGGTGGAAATTGGACTGGCGCAAACCACCGCGGACGCGCTGACCGCGGCGGAACGTTATGCCAAAGGGATGCAGGATGATTATGTCTCGACCGAGCATATCCTGCTCGCCCTCACCGATACACTCGAAGGGCGACGTTTGGCGTCGTATGGATTGACAAAGGATGCCGTTCTATCCGCACTGAAAGCAGTGCGCGGCTCCCAGCGCGTTACCTCCCCGGATCCTGAATCCACCTATCAGTCATTGGAGAAATACGGCCGCGACCTGACGGACATGGCCCGCAAAGGTAAACTCGACCCGGTCATCGGCCGGGATGAGGAGATCCGCCGCGTGGTGCAGATCCTTTCGCGGCGCAGCAAGAACAACCCCGCGCTGATCGGTGAGCCGGGTGTCGGGAAGACGGCGATTGTCGAAGGGCTGGCGCAGCGCATCATCAACGGGGATGTTCCCGAGGGTCTGAAGAAGAAGCGCCTGTTCCAATTGGATATGAGCGCTCTGGTTGCAGGTGCAAAGTATCGCGGCGAATTCGAGGAACGCCTCAAAGCCGTCCTCAAGGAGATCACCGAATCGGCCGGCGAGATCATCCTGTTCGTGGACGAGATGCACACGGTCGTAGGGGCGGGCGCGGCCGAAGGCGCCATGGACGCAGGCAACATGCTCAAGCCGATGCTGGCGCGCGGCGAGCTGCACATGATCGGCGCGACCACGCTGGATGAATACCGCAAGCACGTGGAAAAAGATCCGGCGCTCGAGCGGCGCTTCCAGCCGGTGCTGGTGGAACAGCCGAGCGTGGAGGATACCATTTCGATCCTGCGCGGTCTGAAGGAACGTTACGAGGTCCATCATGGTGTGCGGATTACTGACCCCGCCGTGATTGCCGCCGCGACTCTCAGCCAGCGCTACATCACTGACCGCTTCCTGCCCGATAAAGCGATTGACCTGATCGACGAAGCTGCTGCGCGCCTGCGCACAGAGATCGATTCCAAACCGCAGGAATTGGATGTGGTGGATCGCCAGATCATGCAGTTGGAGATCGAGCGT